>DASSYL010000334.1:0-6398 GCA_035703315.1 Candidatus Acidiferrum sp.
GATTTTGCTGTCCACCGTGACGACCTGGTTGCTTCTACCTTCGGCCGCGGCTTGTGGGTACTTGACGACATTACACCCTTGCGCGAGCTCAGCGCCAAAGTGGCCTCGAGCCCCGTACACTTCTTCAAGCCGCAAACCGCGCTGCGCATCCACTGGGACAATCACGAAGAAACACCACTGTCGCCTGAATTTCCCGCGTCGGCTAATCCTCCAGACGGCGCCATCCTTGACTATTTCCTAAAGGCTACTCCGCGCGGTGAAATTTCGCTGGACCTTCTCGATGCGAAAGGGAATCGTATCCGCCATTATTCCAGCAGTGCGCCCATTGCCTCTCCGTTCGTTGGCAATGCTGCGAACGCGTGGTTCGCTCCGCCAACCGTGCTACAGGCAACGCCAGGACTTCACCGCTTCATATGGGATTTGCGCGCCGAAGACCCGCTCACGCTTACCTACGGCTACTTTGGCGGCAAGCTCGACTACATCGAATACACGCTGCCCGATCACTCCATTCCCGGGCTAACCCCGCGCCAGCAGCCGCCCGGCCCGCTCGTTCCTCCAGGAACGTATACCGCCGTCCTCAAAGTGGACGGCAAAGAATTTCGCCAGCCGCTCGAAGTGAACCGAGATCCCAGGGTCCACACTTCCGAAGCGGATCTCGACGAGCAATGGAACCTCGCCGCCAGCATCGCCTCCGCGATGTCCGCAAGCTACGCTACTTACAACGACTTCGCCGCGCTGCAATCCGCAATCAACGAACGCGCGGCCGCCCTCGCCGGCAAAGACCAGGCAAAGGAACTGGTGGAGACTCTCGACCAGCTTCACAAATCCGCATTGGCCCTCGGTGAAGGTTCCGACGAAAAGGCAGGCATCGGCCCCGCGAACCGCGACCTCTCCCGTTTTCTGACCATGGTCGAAAGCGCGGACCTGAAGCCGGCCGCCTCGGCGCGCAAGGCGTTCATGAAGTCGTGTGCCGGACTGCGGGAAAACCTGCATGCCTGGCAAAAGCTGAATGCGGAGGATGTGCCAACTACGAACAAACTGTTACAAAACGCTGGTCTTTCCGCTCTGCCAGTAGGCCCCACGAGGCCCGAGCCTTCCTGCTCGCCTTAAAACGGACCGAGCCGAGAGCCACGACGCGGTACGTAGTACTATGCACTACTAGTTCATTCGTACTCGCAGTACTGTTTTCCGGTATCACCCAACTTTTCATTGCTCGCGCCGCTCCGGTCAAATAGACTTTCCTTGCCTCCAGCCCCTCCCCGGGTGCCCTGTGACTACGACTCCGTCTACGGCTTATCAACAACTCTTTCAGTCCTTTGGACTGAAGGAAAATCCGTTCCGCGCTTCTCCCGACCCGCGGTTTTTCTTCGGGGGCCGCTCTTACGAAACTGCCTTTGCGGAAATGATGTTCGGAATCGAATCTCACTGTGGTTTGTTGGTTTTGACGGGAGAACCGGGTACCGGCAAGACCATGCTCCTCCGGCGTTTCCTCGAATGGCTTGGACGGCGCAAATCCTCCAGCGCCTATATTTTCCATTCTCATCTGAACACAGCCGGCCTTTTCGCATTCATCGCCCGCGGTTTCGGCATTGCGGTCGAATCGACCAAGAAAAACGACCTGCTCGCGGCGATCCAGCAATGGCTGCAGGGCCGCCAGTCTGAAGGCGATTCGCCCGTGGTGGTGATTGACGAAGCACAGGCTCTTTCCCCGCGCGCTCTTGGCGAACTTTGCTTGCTGCTCAACCTCGAAAATTCCGCGGGCAAACTGGTGCAGATCGTGCTCGCCGGGCAGCCGGAGCTGGACGAGAAGTTGCGCCAACCGGAACTCCGCCAATTGCGCCAACGAATCGCTGTGCGCTGCCGCCTCCCGCTCCTCACTCTCGAAGAGACCGAGGAATACCTGGTTGCGCGGCTGCTGGGCGCGGGTGCCGCCAACCGCAATATCTTTCCGGTCGAGACCATCCAGTCGCTCTACTCTTATGCGCATGGCATCCCCCGTGTAACCAACTTGCTGTGTGAAAAGTCTCTCTTGGCCGCATACGCAGAGAGACATACCGTCGTTTCGTCGGGCAATATCAGGCATGCGGCCGCCGAACTCGATCTTGCGAACGAGCCTAGTCCGGGCCCGCTTTCAGAAGCTTCGCTACACCACAGCGTTGTAGTTCCCCTGGAACCGCGCGTGCCTGAGATTCCCGTCCTTCCGGAAGACCAGCGCCCACTTTCGCGCGAATCATCTCCCCGTGCCGTCCCGGAAGCGCCAGCGCAGGCGTCGCAACCGACCATCCACACGCCGACGCCGCCTCCGGCTCCCGAGTCGAGAACCAAGCCGAATATCAGGGTTTTCGCCCCCAAGGCGCCCTTGCCCGAAGTTCTGAACACCGAGCCGCCAGTCAAGGTGGCCGCTCCGGTGCCCGCCGCCGCTCCTAAGTCCGCCCTCGCCTCGCATCCGCCGCGTCCGCAGAGTGCTTTCCGCCGCTACTGGAGCGACGTCGTGCAATCCTTCGTTCGCGACTGCCGTTATTTCTTCTCCGCTTTCCGCACGCAATCCTCGTCCGGCGGCAAAGTCCTGTTCATGAAGAAATATGATCTGCGCCGCGACCTCGTTACGCCGGTGTCGCGCTGGCTGAGCAAGCCGGTCACACTGAAAGGCCCGCGCTCGGACGAGTCCCGCCGCCGCGCCAGCCGCGGCCATTTCTAGCAGTCCAGATTTTGTAGGGTCAATCGTTTTCGGCGGAGGTCGAACGTCTGCCAATCCATTTTTTTTAACGGTTGGCTGCCGCAGTCGACTGAAATCGAGGGAAATCGCCATCACATAGTGAATGACAGGAATGCGCTGTAACGGTTTTGCTGCGTTAATCGGACACTATCAATTATTGACCTTCGAACCAGGCCTCATCAGAATCGCCCCGGCGCCCGATCCCTGGATCATATCGAACAGGCTGGATTAGAGCGCAAGTGGATCCGTCAGCTTCTTCGGAGATTATTTGATACGCAAAAAATGGTGAGCGTTGACTTTCAATGGTCAACGGTGAACTCTCGACAGTCGTTGATCCCCGAACAGCACGCCGGCCGCATTGATCAAATACTGTTCGTCGCTAAGCATCTCAACCAGTTCGTCGGGGAATGGGGAGATTTCGCATTGCAAATACGTGGCCAGTTCGCGATAGATTTCGCGCCGGGCGTAAGCCGTCAGTTCGTTGCGGCGGCGTAGCGCGTCTTGAATCAGACTGGCTAATTCCGGCGTCGCTGCTTGGCGGAGCTTCATCACGATTGTCGGATATTCAATGAACGAGTTGTACTTATGCTGTGTCCAGGGTTCCTCGGCCGGTGCAACCAGTGGGGTTTGGCGTACAACGAGCGTCCCCGCCACGCGGTCGCCGAAGCGCTGCATCCGCGGATTGCTTAGTGCGGAAACTCCACCAACCAGATAAGCGAACGGCAGCGCATCGAACACGCGCATCAGATTCCGCACCCACGCCTGCTCGATCCGTAGCGGAAGTCCGGCTTGGTCAATCACCCGCAGATGGAAAAGGCGCTTTCCGATGGTCTGCCCGTTCCAAAAGCCCTCCAACAACGCGCTATAGGCAAATCCGATCGCGAATTCCGCGAGCGTGATCACCATGACTCCAAAACCCGGTGCTTTCGCGAAAATCCAATAAACCAGCAGTCCCAATCCGTTCACTGTCCCCAGCACGATAGCGATATCGAGCAGCATGGCGTAAAGCCGGGAAGCAGGGCCCGCCAGTGGCAATCGAAAGAGCACTCCTTCAGGTGTGGCTATGGTCAGTTCGGCCGTTGTCGCCGAGCGGATGTGCTGGGCCGCTGTCATTGGTTCTCCGAAGGAGCTCTCGAATGCGCTTCGGCGCTAGTCTTTCTTCGTCCGATAAGCATCAGATATACCGTCAGCAGCGCGAGTTCCGCTCCGCCAACCGCAACCTTGAAGCCGTACGGCAGGACTGGCGCATGGTGCTGCGAAAAAAACGCCTCCATCATTCCAGCCCACACCAGCATCATCGACATCCCGGCGACCAGCACGAGCCATTCGCGCAAGGATTGACGGACATCGCGATCCTCGCGCCGGCGCAGTAGTATGCGCGCGAGGTAGAACCCAGCTTGCCCAGCGATTAGGATCGATGGAATTTCGAACACGCCATGCGGTAACAGCCACGCCGTCATGAATAGCCCGAAGCCTTGCTGTGTGTAACGAACCGCTACAGCCCCGAGCAGGACGCCATTCTCGAACAGCAGAAGCGCCGTCCCGATACCAAACGTTACGCCGAGCGCCGCCGCGAGCATCGCCACCTCGACGTTGTGCCTGATCAGCTGTGCCGAAAAGGCGGCTTCGGCCTGCGCGGAGTGCAGATCCCGACCCTTCCCTTGCTCCTCTTCATGCACGCGCTGCACCGGATTTCGCAGGTAATCGGCCGGAAGCAGCACGTCCACCGAGGCTGGATCGTAGCGCACTGCTAGTCCGCCCAGCGCGCAGCCGAACACCGTTATCAGCAGGGCCAGTGCAAAATAGCGCGACTGCCGCCGGAACGTTTCCGGGAACGCCGTGAAAATTCTCAGCCAGCGGCGTGGCTGCCAGATTTCCGAGCGCGTCGGCGGAAGGTAGTACAACTCTGCATAGGCTCGTGCTACCAGCCGCTCGAGATACTGTCTTAGCTCGGGCGCCAACGCTCCGTGGGTGACGCGATTCAAATCCGCGGCGGCCTGCGTGTAAAGCTCCTGCAGTTGTTCGGCTTCTATTGGATTCAAACGGCGGTCTGGCCGGCCTTCTAGAGCGGCGAGCAACGATTCCAGGCCACTCCAGCGCGGCCTGGCCTGCGCCTGAAATCGTTCGAGATCCAAAATCACAGCCGCTGCTCCCTCTTGCTTTCCAGGTATCCTTCAATGGCCTTTCGCAGGAACATCTCCGCAGGAATATAACGGAGCTGTACGTTCAACTGGCGCAGTAGTCGCGCCAACGTGCCAAGGCGCTGGTTTTCTTTTTCACCCGCGAGCGCTGCATAGACGTCCTGGTTCGTGTGCAGCTCCTCTCCTGGCGAAAAGGCCGGCCGCGAGTGGGCCGGCAAGATACTTGTCATTAAGAGGGCATGTGACGAGCGGACCAGGCCGACGCCGCTGCGCAGCGAGTCCGAAACCGAGCGCTCCGTCAAATCCGCCATCAACAAGAGGTACGCGCGCCGCCGGAGACGCACTCGAATTTCGCCGAACAGCGCTAGGTAATCCGCGGTCGTCGGCAAAGGCTCGATATTCAATAGACGATCTCGAAATCGATGAAACTGCGATTGACCGCTTCCCGCTCGTAACCAGGACTTCGGCTCCTCCGCGTAGGTCACCAGGCCGAATTCATCGCCCAGTTCCAGCGCCACCGTGGCGCCCACCAAGGCCGTTTCCACTGCGAGGTCCAGCAGCCGTCGTGGCGCGCGCGCTTGTGGAACATCGCTCGTGATAGCTGCGGTTGGGTCGAGCGCAAGCGCCGACGCCCGCGATTGGTCCACCACGAAATATACTTCCTGCTTCTGCTCCCATTGGAACAGCCGCATGACCGGAGTACCTCGACGCGCCGTGGACTTCCACGCGATCTCCGAGTAGGTATCGCCAGCCTGATATTCGCGCAGGCGCTCGAATTCGCGCCCGTGCCCGGTCCACGGAGTCTGCCGTGAGGCGACCAGCGTGCGGTAAACCGGGCTGCGCAAAATCTCTCGTCGCCCGGACCGCAAATCCGCCTCGATTCGCAACTGCTCTGGCGAATCGAACCATTGCCGCAACCGCCAGATTCCGAGGCGGGAGCACCGCTCGATGCCAACGCGCGGCCCAGGCCACAGCCCACGCCGAAGCAAAGCAATCTCGGGCGTCCATGGCCAGAGCTTGATCTGCGCGGCGCCTGCCGAGGATCCCCCTGCGGCCGGCTCCGGCTGTTTAAGTTTCAGCCGTTGCGGATCGCTTTTCATCCGAATGGCAGTCTCGCTCTCCGGTGTTGCTGGCATGATCGCTGCGCGGACTTCACCGCGCAGTCGGTGCCGGCCCGAGCCCATCAGCGCGAGCGGGACCTTGATGGTCTGCCCTTCGCCTCCACGAAGGCCTTTCTCCAGCGGTAACAGCACCGGTGCGCATTCTTCGCGGGCGAGCCACAGTGCGAGTGCATCATAGGACGCCAGCAGCACCGCCGTCGTGACGATCAGCTCGAACCATAACCATCCGCGCGCGATCCATGGTGCAATGCACGCCCCCACTCCCAGCAGTCCGATCATCCACACGAGCGATCCCGTTGGGCTGAATAGTTTTCCCGCCGGCTGAAGCAGGATCCGTTGCGTGGGCTTGTCGAGCGATTCCAGGTCGTGGCGTGGCGGCTCTGCCGTGGCTTGGACCTCGCCCGTGGTAGCCGCGCCCGG
>DASSYL010000435.1:0-5512 GCA_035703315.1 Candidatus Acidiferrum sp.
GCGCGGTCTCCATCTCCACCATGCCGGCAGCCACAACAAGCTCGCCACACCCATTCCCCAAAACACCGGCCGCCAGCCATATTTCGCGATCAGCATTCCCGCGCCAAACGCGCCAATCGCCGGGCCGAGCTTCAAGCCAGCGGTCACCACGCCGTTCGCAAGCCCTCGATTCTCCGCCGGAACCTCCTGCGCAATCACCTTGGACGTGCACGGGAACGCCACCGATTCCCCGACACCCAGCAACAATCGCCAAGCCAATAACGTCGCGAAGCCTCCTGCGAAACCCATCGCGATGGTGGCAAGCGACCACAGCACCAGCCCTGCGCTCAGAACGCGGTTCGCGCCAAAGCGGTCAACCACACCTCCAACTACGAACTGCAACGCCGTGTAGGTATAGAAGAACGCCGAAAACAAGAGTCCCAGCTGCGTCGGGGAAAGCTGCAATTCATTCTTGATGACCGGCGCCGCAATCGAGAGATTTCCGCGATCCACGTAATTGATCACGATCGCCAGGCCCAGCAGAATGAGCAATGGCGCGAAGGATTGCCGCGAAGACTCGTCGCGCGACGCGCCGAAATAGGGAGGCATTGCTGCGCATTATCGGTTCGCCGGCGGCGATTCGCAACCTTTTCCCGCTTTTTGACCGCCAGAATCGCGCATGTTAGTATCGATTTTCTGCCCGAGTATGCGGAATGAACTCTGGAAGCTCTCCCCCCATCACCGAACTTCGTAAGACGCCGCTCAATGCATTGCATCGTCGGCTTGGCGCCCGCATGGTCAATTTCGGTGGATGGGACATGCCGGTCGAGTATCCCGCCACCGGCAGCGCCATTCCTGGCGGATTGGTCGCCGAGCACAAAGCCGTGCGCTCTTCCGTTGGCGTCTTCGACGTCAGCCACATGGGGGATATTCGTATCCGTACCGGGAAAACATCTGGCGGCGCGTTCGCAGCCGTGCAGCACCTCAGCATGAACGATGCTTCCAAGCTGGCCATCGGCCAAGCTCATTATTCCGCGATGCTCTATCCCGAAGGCACTTTTGTGGACGATGTCATCGTTCATCGCCTCGGCGAAGACGATTTTCTATTCGTGATTAACGCCGGAACCCGCGAAAAGGATGTTTCCTGGGTGCGCGAGAACGTAAAGGGATTCGATTGCGTGGTCGAAGATCTGAGCGACGCCTACACCCAACTGGCGATTCAAGGTCCACGCGCCGTGGACGTTCTTAATAAACTCACCGACTGTGATCTTGCACCCATCAAGAATTACTGGTTCACGCACGGCACCGTCTGCGGCCTACCGAATCGCATGATCGCCCGCACCGGTTATACCGGAGAAGATGGTTTCGAAATTTATATTCCCGGCGACGTAGGGACCAGCGAAATGGCCTGGAACGCAGTGATAAATGCCGGCAAGGAATTTGGCATCCTGCCCTGCGGCCTCGGTGCTCGCAATACGCTCCGCCTCGAAGCGAAAATGGCGCTCTACGGTCATGAAATTAGCGAAAAAATCAACGTCTGGGAAGCTTCGCTCGACCGCTATTGCAAAATGGAAAAGCCGGAATTTGTGGGACGCGCCGCTCTGGCGAAGGCATCCGCCAATGGATTGAAACGCACCCTGGTCGGCCTGGAAATGATCGAACGTGGCATCGCGCGCGACGAGTACAAGGTCTTCGACGCTGCCGGCGAAGAAGTAGGCGTCGTCACAAGCGGCTCGCCTTCGCCGACTCTTTGCAAAAACATCGCGCTGGCGTATGTTCCTCCGGCGCTCGCTGCCGTTGGCACCACCCTCTTGGTGGAAATCCGTTCACAGCGTGTAAAAGCGCAAGTGGTAGCAACCCCGTTTTACAAACGGCCTCGTAAAGAGGCGTCGCAAGCAGTCACGAACTAACATTTTTTGGCGAGGAGTGGTCTTATGGCTTATCCGACAAACTATCGTTATACCAAAGAACATGAATGGGTGGACGTGAAAGATGATGTCGCCACCGTTGGCATCACCGACTACGCTCAAAGCGAGCTCGGCGACGTCGTATTTGTCGAACTCCCTCAGCCTGGCGGCAAACTCAGCAAAGGAAAATCCTTTGGCACGGTTGAGTCCGTAAAGGCCGTCAGCGAGATTTATGCGCCGGCTTCCGGCGAAGTCCTTGAGGCTAACGGCGAGTTGCAAAACAAGCCCGAAGCCATCAACGCTGACCCGCACGGCGCGGCCTGGCTCGTCAAAATCAAGCTCTCTACTCCCGCCGAACTTGGCGGCCTGATGGATGCCCGCGCCTACGAAGCGTACATCGCGGCGAAAGGCAAGGAAGCCTCGGCCTGATGCGCTATCTTCCGAAGAGTCCCAGAGAGCGGCAGCAAATGCTCGCCGCCATCGGCGCAAATTCCATCGACGAACTGTTCGCGTGCATCCCGGAGCGCTTCCGCCTGCGCGACGCGCTCAAGCTTCCGGGGCCTTTTAGCGAAGCCGAAGTCATCTCGTATTTCAAAGATCGTGCCGCCGAAAATTCGCTTGGCTACACCAGCTTCCTCGGCGCGGGAATTTACAACCACCTCCGTTCCGTCATCACCGACACGATTCTCCTGCGCGGCGAGTTCCTCACTTCCTACACGCCTTATCAAGCCGAAATCACCCAAGGCACCCTGCAAGCTATCTTCGAATTTCAGACCCTGATGTGCCAACTCACCGGCCAGGAAGTTGCCAACGCTTCCATGTACGATGGTTCCACCGCCACCACCGAAGCCGTTCTCATGGCCGAACGCCTCACCGGCCGCGCCCGCGTTCTCGTCGCGCGTTCCCTCCATCCTGAATATCGAGAAGTCCTCCGCACCTATGCCAAAAATTCTGGTCTGCATGTCGAAGAAGTCGGCTACGTCAAAGACGGTACGGTGGACGTCGCGGCACTAAAAGCGGCGTTAAAAGACGATGTCGCAGCAGTCGTTCTGCAATCGCCAAATTTCTTCGGCGTTCTCGAAACGCTTTCCGAGGTCGCGGACGCCGCTCACCACTCCGGTGCGCTACTGGTAGTTGCCATTGCCGAAGGCGTTTCGCTTGGCGCAGCTAAGCCTCCCGCGGAAGCCGACATCGTCGCCATGGAAGCGCAGAGCTTCGGCCTACCACCCAGCTATGGAGGGCCCTACGCCGGCGTAGTCGCCTCGCGCGACAAATTCGTTCGCCAGATGCCGGGCCGCCTCGCGGGACAAACTGTCGATGCCGCTGGCCAGCGCGGGTTTGTGCTCACCCTCGCCACCCGCGAGCAGCACATTCGTCGCGAAAAGGCCACCTCCAACATCTGCACCAATCAGGCGCTTTGCGCTCTTGCCGCCACCGTTCATCTCACGCTGCTCGGAAAGGAAGGCCTGCGCGAAATGGCCGAACAAAATCTGGCCAAGGCTCAATTCGCCCTTTCGCTTCTCGAAAAAATCCCCGGCGTCCGCCGTTCCTTCAGCGGCACAGTTTTCAACGAATTCACTCTCGAATTCCCGCGCTCCGTTCGCATGATCAACGCCGACTTGCTCAAGGAAAAAATCGTCGGCCCCCTCGCTTTAGGACCTTACTATCCCGAACTCAGCAAGCATGGGCTGGTTTGCGTCACCGAAACCACTTCGCGCACGGAAATCGAACGCTTCGCACAAACTGTCGAACGCATCCTCGCCAAGCCGGCTTAGAACCCAAAATTTTCAAGAGAAACGGACAGAATGACCGACCAAATCAAAAAAGCGACCCGCCACACCAATCAGAACGAAGGCCTGATCTTCGAAAGGTCCTCGCCCGGCAAGCGGGCCTTCGAACTGCCCCCGCTCGACGTCCCCGCGCTAGACTCGGCGAAATCCCTCGGAGCACATCACCGCGCCAACGGCGTCGAAGGCTTCCCCGAAGTCAGCGAAATCGAAGTGATCCGCCATTTCACGCGCCTCTCTACTTGGAACTACGCCATCGACCTCGGCATGTACCCGCTCGGATCTTGCACCATGAAGTACAACCCGCGCGTGAATGAATTTGTCGCCCGCCTCGACGGCATTGCTACCGAACATCCCTATCAGCCGCAGGAACTTTCCCAAGGCTGCCTGAAAATTCTGCAACTCCTTGAAAATTGCCTCCTCGAAATCACCGGCATGGACGCCATCACTCTCCAGCCCGCCGCCGGAGCGCATGGCGAACTCACCGGCCTTCTCCTGATCCGCGCCTATCTCGAAAAACAGGGCAACCCGCGCAAAAAGGTCCTAATTCCCGACTCCGCCCACGGCACCAACCCCGCCACCGCCGTCATTGCTGGCTACGAAGTCGAGAACATCAAATCTGAATCGCACGGCCAAATTGACGTCGACAAACTGCGCGACTTCGTCACCGAAGACGTCGCCGCCCTGATGATCACCAATCCGTCCACACTCGGCATTTTCGAAGAACGCATTCCCGAAATCGCCGAAATCCTTCACGCCAAAGGTGCCCTGCTGTACATGGACGGCGCGAATATGAACGCCCTCACCGGCGTCACCCGACCCGGAGATCTCGGCGTCGACGTCATGCACCTCAATCTGCACAAGACCTTCAGCACACCCCATGGTGGAGGTGGCCCCGGCGCCGGCCCCGTGGCCATGAAAAAAATCCTGGAACCTTTCCGCCCCATCCCCATTCTGGTCGAAAAAGATGGCGGCCGGCTCGCTCTTGAAACTGTTCGTCCGTCCTCCATCGGCAAAGTCCGCGCCTTCGGCGGAAATTTCGGAGTACTCGTCCGCGCCCTCGCCTACATTCTCGCCTACGGCCCCGGTGTCCGTCAGGCCACCGAAGACGCCGTCCTCAACGCCAATTACATCCGCAAACATCTCGAAGGCGTTTTCGATCTGCCCTACTCCCTGCCCTCCATGCACGAAGTCGTTTTCAGCGACGCCATCCAGAAACGCAACGGAATCAACACCATGGACATCGCTAAGCGCCTCATCGACTACGGCTTCCATCCCTACACCACCGCGTTTCCGCTCATCGTGCCCGGCGCGCTCATGATCGAGCCTACCGAATCCGAGTCCAAAGAAGAGTGCGACCTCTTTATTCAAGCCATGATAAGTATCGCCGAAGAAGCCGCCGCCAATCCCGACGTCGTGAAGTCCGCTCCGCACACCACCCGCGTCCGCCGCCTCGACGAGACCGCCGCCGCCCGCAAGCCCATCCTCCGCTGGATGCCTGCCGCAACGACCTCTAGCGCGGCCGGCTGAGCGCTTCGCTCCGAAAATCAAATTTCAAATGGGGGAAACCCGCATCACGCAGGAGATACAGACAATCGCGCAATCCCAGGGCGCCTCAAGCGCGGTCATCTTCGGATAAAACACCACGAACAGCACTGCAACCGCCATCACGTTGATCAGCGACAACCGCACGCCAAACACCCGATACCCCGGAGCGCGCCGCAATGCGGTTGGCACCGCCAAACACAGAAATGTCGCCGCCAGCGAATAGTAGTAGTAATACTCAAAAGGGCGCGGAACCAACGCCCATTGCAGCCAACTCCCCGCGAACAGCGCAAC
>DASSYL010000493.1:0-4556 GCA_035703315.1 Candidatus Acidiferrum sp.
GCCGTGCTGATCGCCGAAAGCTCTGATGGCCGGGTCATCGGCTGGCTCCATGTCAGCGTCACTCCGCTGCTGGAGGTTTCTCTGTGTGCGGAGGTTAACGGCTTGATCGTCGCCGAAGGGCAGCGCAGCAGCGGCGCCGGCGCAAAACTTCTGCAAGCCGCCGAAGCGTGGGCAAAGTCCAGGGGCTGCGATGGCATGTCCGTTCGCTCCAACGTCATCCGCGACCGCGCTCACGCCTTCTATGTCCACAACGGCTACGAACACTTCAAGACGCAAAAGGCTTTCCGTAAACTGTTGTAACCAATCGGCGAATTTGTTGTCACTCTGGACCCGCCTGTAGTAAATCCTATCGCTCTACGATATAATTGTCCCATGAAACGAATTACTCCTTCCGAATACCAGGCCATGGCGGAACTCCGCCACCGCATCCGCCTTTTCCTTCGCGAAGGCGATGCCGCTGCCCGTGCTGCCGGGCTCGAACCCCAGCAATATCTGCTGCTGCTTGCCATCCGCGGTCTCCCCGACGGTTCCTCGGCCAAAATCCAGTCTCTTGCCGACAGCCTGCTCATCCGTCATCACAGCGCCGTCGAACTGGTCGATCGCCTCGAACGAAACGGCTACGTTCGCCGCAGCCGTGGCAAGGAAGACCGCCGTCAGGTGCTCGTTTCGCTCCTCCCCAAGGGGCAGCGCGTTCTGGAGCGCGTCGTCCAGCAGCGCATCAGTGAACTGCGCACCGGTGGCCGCCAGCTCATTCGCGCCATCGACGCTGTGCTCAGCAACGGCAAACGCTGAGCGTATTCGCTTTACTTGAGTTTCCAGCTAGCGGCAGTGTCTCCCGCCGCTCCTTATAAGGAGAAAGCAGTTCGTGAACCAAGGGCCACCGTCAAAACCAAGCGGACATGCGCAAGACCATTCCTCCAGTCCCTCCTGGGAAACTCTCGGCGATTTCAGCGTCACCTCTCGCACTTTTCTGATCACCGCCCTGGCCATTCCCATCGGTCTGGTCGCCGCGTGCTTTTCCCTGATGCTCTTGCGCCTCATCAGCTTTTTCACCAATGTCTTTTATTTCGGAAAGTTCTCCCTGGCTTTGTCTTCGCCTGCCAACCACCATCTCGGCTGGCTCGCGGTGTTCATTCCTGTCATCGGCGCTGTGATCGTCGGGCTGATGGCGCGTTATGGTTCTGATCGCATCCGTGGCCATGGCATACCCGAAGCCATCGAATCCATTCTTTTGAATGGCAGCCGCATTCAGCCAAAAATTGCGCTCCTCAAGCCCGTCTCCGCCGCGATCGCCATCGGTTCCGGCGGGCCCTTCGGCGCGGAAGGGCCCATCATCATGACCGGCGGCGCCTTCGGATCCATGGTCGCCCAGATGTTTCATCTCACCAGTGCCGAGCGCAAAACGCTTCTCGTCGCCGGCGCCGCGGCGGGGATGAGTGCCACCTTTGCCGCTCCGGTTTCCGCGGTCTTGCTCGCCATCGAACTTCTTTTGTTCGAACGCAAGCCGCGCAGCATTATTCCTGTCGCTCTCGCCAGTGGTTCCGCCGCCTTCCTCCGCCATTTTTTGCTGGGTGACGGTCCCCTGTTCCCGGCCTACGCGCATGCGTCCATCTTTTCGCTGAAGATTTTGCTGGCATGCCTGGTTGGAGGCTTCGCCTGTGGCTTGCTCGCGATTCCGCTCTCCAACTCCGTGTATAAATTCGAAGAGCTCTTTGCGCGGCTGCCGATTCACTGGATGTGGTGGCCTGCTCTGGGTGGTCTCGTTGTTGGCCTCGGCGGATTGATTTTTCCACCCGCGCTCGGCGTCGGCTACGACGTGATCGGCCAGCTGGTTCAAGGTGATCGCAGCCTGCATCTCGTTCTCGGCGTCCTGATCGTCAAGTGGCTCATCTGGTCTGTCGATCTTGGATCCGGAACGTCCGGCGGTGTGCTGGCTCCCGTCATGATGATTGGTGCTGCGGCTGGCGCGTTGTTCTCGTATGGTATGCCGGACGCCGGCCCCGGGTTCTGGGCCTTGATGGGGATTACCGGCGTTCTCAGCGGCGCGCTCCGCGTTCCGCTCACCGCGATTATTTTCACCGTCGAACAGACGCACGATTGGAACCTGTTCTTGCCGCTGATGCTGGCTAGCGTGGCTTCCTACGCGGCCAGTACGTTGCTGCTGCGCCGCTCCATCCTTACCGAAAAAGTTGCCCGCCGCGGTTATCACCTGAGCTGCGAGTATTCGATCGATCCGCTGGAGCTTCTCTACGCTCGCGAGGTGATGCGCACCAAAATCGCCGCGCTATCCGCGACCAGCACGCTGCGCGAAGTGCAGCACTCGCTTCGTTCGGATCATCGACAGAAGCAGCGTTTGCTGCCCGTCGTGGATCCTGAAGGCCGCCTCACTGGCGTTGTCACACGTGGAGACATCCGTGAACAGATTGAGGTCGGCGGCGAACCCGCTCTGAAAAAACTTTTGTCGGAGCTGGTGCATTCATCCGTAGTCGCCGCCTATCCCGATGAGCCGCTGCGTATCGTCGTCCACCGCATGGCGGAAAAGGGAATTACTCGCTTGCCGGTTGTCGAACGCGATTCGCGCAAGCTCTTGGGGCTGCTTTCGCTCGACGACCTGCTGAAAGCCAGGTCGCGCCACTTGGAAGAAGAGCGCCACCGCGAACAGACTCTGCGCTTTCCGTTTTCCGGCGGTGGCAGTACTGGTTCGCCGTCCGGGATGTCTGGTGTCCGTGGCGGCAAGCTTCAGTCCGTGTTGCAAAAAGTGTAGCGATGGCTACGTCCCCGGAAAAAAACGGCGCCTCCAGTGGCGTCGGCGTCATCCGCAAATTTCTCGCTGTTCGCGAAGATCAGGTATTCATTGCCCTCACACTGCTGATCGGCGCACTGGTCGGCCTGGTCGTCGTAGCCTTCATTCTGCTCACGGAAAATTTTGGAGCACGGCTTTATCCAGCCGGAAGCCCCACCTGGCACCGCATTTTGATCCCCATCATCGGCTCACTGCTGCTGGGCTATTTGCTCTACCGGTTTTTCCCGAATGCGCGCGGCAGCGGCGTTCCACAAACCAAAGCCGCTCTTTACGCCGCCGAAGGCCGCATATCCTTGAAGACCGTGCTGGGCAAGTTTTTCTGCACCTCGGCGACACTGGCTAGCGGAATACCCCTTGGACGAGAAGGGCCTTCCGTTCAGGTCGGCGCGGGCATTGCGTCGCTTCTCGGCCGCAAACTTGGCTTGAGCACCGAAAAAGTGAAAGCCTTGATACCTGTCGGAGCGGCGGCGGCGGTCGCCGCTGCCTTCAATACGCCGCTGGCCGCTGTGCTGTTTTCGTTGGAAGAAGTTGTCGGTGATCTGCAAGCCCCGGTGCTTGGTTCCGTCGTCCTCGCTTCCGCAACTTCGTGGGCCGTGCTCCGCTTGCTGCTCGGCAACCACCCGCTGTTCGTCGTGCCGCAATACCAGTTGGTGCACCCGGTGGAGTTTGCGCTGTACGCACTGCTCGGCGTTGCTGGGGGATTGGTCTCCGCGGCGTTCTCCGGCTTACTGCTCAAACTTCGCGAAAAGTTTCTTGCCGCGCGGCGGATCACTCTGCCCTTCCAACCGGTAATTGGCGGCGCGTTGGTTGGCCTGCTTGGCTGGTTGGTCCCGCAAACGCTCGGCGTCGGCTACTCGCACGTCGGATCCGCACTGAACGGCAACATGGCCTGGAAATTGATGGCGATCCTGCTCGCGCTCAAACTGGTTTCCGTTACCGTCAGCTACGCCTCCGGGAATGCCGGCGGCATTTTTGGTCCCAGCTTGTTTCTGGGCGCGATGCTGGGCGGCGTTGTCGGTACGGTCGGCCATCATTTCTTTCCAAATCACGTCGCCACCTCTGGTGCTTACGCGCTGGTCGGAATGGGAACGGCGTTTGCCGGCATTGTTCGCGCGCCGATGACCAGCGTGGTGATGATTTTTGAAATCACGCGCGACTATGCGGTGATCGTACCGTTGATGATTTCCAACCTGGTGAGTTTCTTCATCGCTTCGCGATTCCAGAAACCCATCTACGAGGTTCTGGCTCATCAAGATGGAATTCACTTGCCGACGGCGGAGTCTCGCGCCGGCACCGGCAATCGCCAGGTGCTGCTGGCGATGCGGCCGGCGAACGAAGTTCTGCAGGCCAGCCAGAAAGTCAGCGAAGCGTTGGAAAAGATCGAAGCAAGCGACCTTCCCGCCTGGCCGGTTTGCGATTCGCGCGGCGTGGTCGGTGTCTTGAGCCGCACGGCGCTGGCCGCTGCACAAGCACACGGAAAACGCGACAAATCACTCGATGAATTACTGCCTGCGTGCGAATTTCCTCACTTGCACAGCGATCATTCGCTGCACGCTGCGCTCGATCGCATGGGATCGGAAGGGCTGGACGCATTGCCGGTGGTGAGCCGTGCCAACGTGCACCAGTTGCTCGGAGTGGTGACCTTCGACCATGTTCTCGCGCTGTATCGCAAACGAGTTCCGCGATGCCCGGGCGTTGCCAAAAGCGAAGACGACTGAGCGGTTACCGGCAACCGAAACAACCGTGCTCGTGC
>DASSYL010000532.1:0-7904 GCA_035703315.1 Candidatus Acidiferrum sp.
GTTGCGCTGGCCGCCGACGAGTTCAGACTCGAGGAGGCCAGCGGAGTCGGCCGAAACCTTTGCGGTGTGGCCAAGTTTAGCGAGCGATTCGGGGAGCCGCGAGTAAGTGGTGCGATAGGTTTCGACGGCGGCGGCGATGGCTTTGAGGTCCGTGAGAGCTTGCTGTTCGTTGCCGCCGATAGCGGACTGGTCCCATTCGACTTCGAGAGAAGGCAAATCGAGAAAGAGCATGCCGACGGAGAGAATTTTCCAGGAAGAGTTTTCGCGCACGAGGCCCATCAAGACGTGATGGGGGTCGCCGCCGATCGGCGCGTTGGGATCGGAAGCGTCGCGAATGTCTACGGGGAGGAAAGCGAGATTGTCGCGGAGGTCGGTGCCGCCCAGCTGGATGTCCGCGGCGCCGTCGGGAGTGGTGCAGCGAATCGAGGGGCGGCTGGAGTTGGCGGCGATAGCGGGCTTGCCCGCGCCATCGAGAAGGACAAAGCGCTTCATGAGTTCAACGCGAGCGGCGGGAGTAAGGCGGGAGAAGGACTCGGCATTGCGGACAGTGAGAAATTGTTCGAAGCGAGTTTCATCGTGAGCGCAGGCGGCGGCAAGCAGGTCGCGGAGAGCGGCAGAGGGAGCGTCGGCGGCTGGGGAAGTTCTCTCTGTAGCTGGCGGGTTGGCACTATCGGGGCGTGAACTGGATTCTTGTGCGGATGCGCGGCCGACAAGCGCAGAAAAAATCAGAGAGGTAAAGAACAAGATTTGGCGAACGTTCATCGTGGATTCTGTTCGCCGACGGCTGCGGCGAGGATTTGCGGTAGCTGGGTCGAAAATTTGGAGCGCGGCATAACCTCGTCTAAGCCTGCGGACTTGGCGCTTGTGGCGAGATCGGTTTGCACGTGGGAAAGAAACCCGATGACGCGAAGATTCGGCTGGGTAGCACGAAGGCGCTGGACGGCTTCGAGCGGAGAGGATTTTGCATTCAGGTCGACGACGACAAGTGAGGGAAGCGGATCGAGAAGTTGCAGCAGGGATTCGGCGTTGGAGGCGACTTTTACTTCGAAGCCGAGATGCTTGGCGGTTTCCGCGAGCTTCATCTGAAAAAAAAGATCGTCCATGTACGCTACGATGCGGGGCATTCTAAGAGTCTCCGAGAAGTGAATACAGAATAGATGCTGAAAAAAGCGGAGCCGATGCCAGGCTAGATCGGAACAGCTGCCCAGAATAGGTGGCCGCAAGAAGCTAGTGGCCGGAACCAGGGCTATGGGCGCCGACAGTTTCGTCAGGGACGTCGCCCGTGCGGCCCTTGACGCGATCGTAGACGGAAACCTGGCTGACCGAGCCGAGGGCTTCGTTGTAAAAGGTTGGAACGCCGAGAGCGGTGCGAAGTTCTTCATTGAACTTGCGCAAATTTTCCAAATGAGAGGCCAGGGCGGGGAGCTTGATGCCTTCGTCGGTCAAAAGAAATTTTTGGTAGCCGGCATCCCACAATCGGGCAAACTGCCCTTTGACCATGATGGTAGGGAGAACGGTGAGCTGATAACGCGAGTCGGTACCCTGACGAAATTCGGCGCCGCAGCCGTATTTTTCGACGCGCACGACGCCGCGGGTGCTGCCGACGGCAAACCCGAGCGCGGCAAGGCCTTCGATGGCTTTTGGATCAAAACGTTGTTCGACATTCCACATGGTGCAACAAGGTTAAAGAAAGCGGCCACATCTGTAAAGCGCCCGGATGGCGCGAACCGAATAGCGATTTTGGGCCGTTTCGGTTGTATGCTGCGAGGGATCGATTTTGAATTCGGCCGGGGAGTTCCACGATGAAGCGCCATCTCCTATTGCTCGTTTTTGTGGCTTTCGCGGGTGCCGCGCTGCATGCAGCGGATGCGCCGGGACGATGGAGCGAACAGCAAGCCAAAGACTGGTACGCCAAGCAAAGTTGGCTGGTGGGGAGCAACTATCTGCCGGCGACGGCTTCGAACGAGCTGGAGATGTGGCAAGCGGAAACGTTTGATCCGAAACGGATCGATCTCGAGCTTGGGTGGGCCGAAGGCATCGGGCTGAACACGATGCGCGTTTTCTTGCACGACCTGGTGTGGCAGCAGGACGCGAAAGGTTTTACACAGCGCATCGATCAGTTCCTGAAAATTGCGAAGAAGCATCACATCAAGCCCGTCTTTGTGTTGTTCGATTCGTGCTGGGATCCGGCGCCCCGTTTGGGCCCGCAACTTCCGCCGCGGCCGGGGATCCACAATTCGCGCTGGGTGCAGAGCCCGGGAGCTGCCGCTCTCGAGGATCCGGCGCAGTATCCGCGTCTCGCAGCGTATGTGAAAGGCGTGGTCAAGGCATTCGGCAAGGACGAGCGCGTGCTGGCATGGGATGTTTGGAACGAACCAGACAACACCAATGGCGGGTCATATGCTTCGCAGGAGCCCGCAGACAAAGTGCAACGTGTCGAAACGCTGTTGCCGCAGGTTTTCCGGTGGGCGCGCGAAGCTGGGGCGACACAGCCGTTGACGAGCGGCGTGTGGAAGGGCGACTGGTCCTCCGCTGAAAAACTGAGCGTTACGGAAAAGATTCAGCTGGAAAATTCGGACGTAATCTCGTTCCACAACTACGACCGACCCGACGAATTCGAAAAGCGCGTCAAATGGCTCGAGGCGTATCACCGCCCTATGATCTGTACGGAATACATGGCGCGGGGCAACGGCAGCACGTTTGAAGGTACGTTGCCGATTGCGAAACGCGAGCATGTGGGGGCGATCAACTGGGGTTTAGTTGCCGGCAAGGCGCAGACGTTTCTGCCTTGGGATTCGTGGGAACGCCCCTACACTGATCGAGAGCCGGCTGTGTGGTTCCATGAAATTTTTCGTACCGACGGCGAACCCTACCGCAAAGAGGAAACCGACTTCATTCGCCGCCTCATCCAAGGCTAGCCACGGAGGCTGCTGCGACCCGCCCACGTTGTCATCGCAGGCGCAGCTCCCAGGTCTCGGCGGTAAGGTCCTTCCCGAAGCTGTGATGTTGTTCTTCCTGCACGACGTGGAACCCTGCCTGTTCATATAAATGTCGCGCCGCGTGAAGGATGCTCTGCGTCCAAAGCGTCATCTTTTGATATCCCGTCTGCCGCGCGAAGCGAACGCATTCCTCAACCAGCCGCTTGCCGATTCCAAGCCCGCGCGTTTCGGATTCCACGTGTAGCAGCCGCAGTTTGGCGACTTCGTCCGATGCCTTCGCCACGAAAACGGCGCCAACCCGTGCGCCGTCCTTCTCCGCAATCCAGCAACGTTCGCGCTTCGGATCGTAATTCCGAATGAATTGCGCCACAATCTCCGCTGCGAGGGCCTCGTAAGTTTCATCCCATCCGTATTCCTCGGCATAGAGAATTGCCTGCCGATGGACGATCCAGCCCATGTCACCCGGCCGGTGCGGCCGCAGCAAGTAAGGAACACTTGGCTCCCGTGTGTCGCCTAGCAGCCTGCGAACCGTCTCGACGGCGGCAATGAAACGTTTCCGCTCCGTAGGCGAGAGCTCCTCAAGCATTCGAGCCGCGTCGCGATTTGAACGCTCATCGAGTGGCGCAAAGGCCTTCCGGCCCTTGGTTGTCAGTGAGAGAAACTTTTGCCGTTCGTCCGTTTTCGACTGCTCCCGCGTAACCAGCTTCCGGCGCTCGAACTCGCCAAGGATGCGGCTCATATATCCGGCGTCCAGTCCAAGTTCCTTGCGGATGTCGGTGGCCGTGGGCTGCTCGCGATGCGCGAGTTCATACAGGACGCGGGCCTCGGCGAGAGAGAAGGGGCTGCTGGCGATTCCGTCCACCACGCCTATCTTGCGGGTATAAAACCGGTTGAAGGCGCGAATCACGCTAACCTGTACGCCGATGTCGCTTGCGGTCATAAGCCCTTACCTCCATAAAATTGACGGTAACATACATATAGTTGCCTATGTCAACTGTAAGCCGGCTGGGCTTCGAAGCACGGCTAGACTGGCGAGTACCCAGCAACGGAGTGCGTGCTTATCTTTCCCGTGAGTCGAGGCATCCAAATAGGAGTAAACTAGTCGGATATCTTCGAATGGTTCGGGCGTCCAATCGATTAGAGGATTTGCTTTGGCTATAGAACATCAACTCGTTCGGGCCTTGTCGTTAGAGGGCGTAGATGCGGTCGGTCAGAGTCTGCTTGAACATATTGGAAACACGCCACTTATCCGAATTTCGCGCGTAGTGTCGCACTTGCCAAACGTCGAAGTTGCGGCTAAGGCAGAATGGTTCAACCCCGGTGGTTCCGTGAAGGACCGGCCCGCACACAGCATGATTCAGGCGGGACTAGAGAGCGGAGCGCTGCGGCCAGGCAAGACGATTCTTGATGCCACCAGCGGAAATACGGGCATCGCGTACGCAATGATCGGCGCGGCACTGGGTTATCCGGTGAAACTGTTCTTGCCGGATAGCGCGTCAGAAGAGCGCAAACGCATTCTGCAGGCGTATGGCGCCGAACTCGTTTGGACTCCTGGCGACCAGGGGACCGACGGAGCAATCCGCCGCGTACGCGAACTGGCTGCCGCTCAACCGGAGAAGTATTTTTATCCCGACCAATACAGCAACCCGGCGAACTGGCAGGCGCATTATCGTGGTACAGGGAACGAAATCTGGGAGCAGACCGGCGGGCGGATTACGCATTTTGTGGCGGCATTGGGGACGAGCGGGACATTTATGGGCACGACGCGGAGGCTGAAGGAGCTAAACCCTGCGATTCGCTGCATCAGTTTGCAGCCGGATGGCCCCTGGAACGGATTGGAGGGCTGGAAGCATATGCCGACCGCGCTTCGTCCTGCGATTTACGAGGACACGCTGGCGGACGAGAATCTGGAAATTTCTACCGAGGACTCGTATCGCATGGTGAAGCGGCTGGCGCGCGAAGAAGGTTTGCTCGTCAGCCCGAGCGCTGCCGCGGCCCTAGTGGGAACGCTGGCGGTAGCGGAAAAGATTGCGTCGGGGCGGGCGGCCGTACTGGTTACGGTTTTTGCCGATTCTGCGGCAAAATATTTGAGTGAACGTTTTTGGAACGAAGAATAGCGATGTCGGGCGGATTTCATTTGAACATGAGCCACGACTTGGCGGAGCGTATCGGGCAGCATGGCGCGGAGGCGTTTCCGCATGAGTGCTGCGGTGCACTGCTGGGACGGGATTCCGCGTTTGAGGAAGGTGCAAGTGGTGCGGACTCTCGGCGCGAGGTGTTGGAACTGTTTCCGCTAATAAATCGGCGCGACGATTCGCCGCGAAATCGTTTCGCAGTTACCGCCGAGGATGTAATGGAAGCGGAGAAAGCAGCGCGGCAGCACGGTTTGGATGTGGTCGGCTGGTACCATTCGCATCCGGATCATCCGGCACGGCCGAGCCAATTTGACCGCGAGCATGCGTGGCCCTGGTACAGCTACATCATCGTCAGTGTGATGAGCGGCAAGCCCGCGGAGATGACTTCGTGGCGGCTAAACGATGACCGGCAGGACTACACGCCGGAACGAATTGAGATTCGCAATCGAGCGGCAGTTTGAATTCTTTGCACAACCAAATTGACGGAATTTAAGAACGATGGAGAAGAACATGGCGGTGAAAGTCATCATCCCAACCCCGCTGCGAGTTTACGCGGCGAAAAAAGATTCGGCCGAAGTATCGGCCCAGACGGTCGGAGAGGCCCTCGGCGGCTTGACCACTCAGTTTGCAGAGTTGCGCAAACACCTTTTCACCGATGATGGAAAGCTGCGTAGCTTCGTGAATGTCTATTTGAATGACGAAGACATTCGCTACATGGCGAAAGAAGCGACGCCGGTAAAAGATGGGGACGTGGTGAGCATCGTCCCTTCGATCGCCGGAGGCAGCGCCGCATCGAACTACGAAATCGTGCAAGGATAAGAATCATGGCTACGAAAACGCAAACGCTAAACGACAAGCCTGCCGTGACGAGCTTGTCCAAAGAAGAAATTCTTCGCTACAGCCGCCATCTGATCATACCGGGAGTGGGCATGGAAGGTCAGCTGAAGCTGAAGAATGCCAAGGTGCTGCTGATCGGTACGGGCGGATTGGGTGCGCCGCTGGGTCTGTATCTGGCCGCGGCGGGCGTTGGCAAGCTGGGTCTGGTGGACTTCGACGTGGTGGACTTCACCAACCTGCAGCGGCAGGTTACCTTCGGCTCCAGCGACGTCGGAAAACACAAGAGCGAAGCGGCGCGGGCGCGGCTATCGAATCTGAATCCTGACATCGAGATTCAGAGCTTTGAAACGCAGCTGACCAGCGCGAATGCTCTGGAGCTGTTCAGGGACTTCGACATCATCGTGGACGGCACGGACAATTTTCCGACGCGCTATTTAGTGAATGATGCGTGCATCCTGCTGGGCAAGCCGAATGTGTACGGTTCGATTTTCCGGTTTGAAGGACAGGCCACCGTATTTGGCATGACTGACGGGCCGTGCTACCGCTGCTTGTATCCCGAACCACCTCCGCCCGGGCTGGTGCCCTCGTGTGCGGAAGGCGGAGTGCTTGGCGTTTTACCAGGGATCGTCGGTTCGATTCAGGCGATGGAAACCATCAAGCTGATTCTGGGCAGCGGCGACAGCCTGGTGGGCCGGTTGCTGCTGTTCGATGCGCTGGGCATGAAGTTCCGCGAGCTGAAGCTGCGCAAGAATCCCGATTGCCCGATGTGCGGCAAAAATCGCACCATCCACCAGCTGATCGACTACTACGAATTCTGCGGCGTGCGCGGAGAAGAAGCGCCCGCGCCCGATCTTCAGGTGCCGGAGATCACGCCGCGGGAGTTGAAGACGCGCCTGGATCGCGGAGACGATCTCTACGTTCTCGACGTGCGCGAGCCGCACGAATACCAGATCTGCAACATCAACGGACATTTGCTGCCGCTTGGCGAATTGCCGCGCCGCGTGCACGAGCTTGATTCTTCGCGCGAAATCGTGGCGCACTGCCGTAGCGGCAAGCGCTCGGCGGAAGCCGTGGATTTTCTACGCAAAGCAGGCTTTCGCAAAATTCATAATTTGAAGGGCGGAATTCTCGCGTGGTCCGATGAAGTCGACCCGAGCGTTCCGAAATACTGAGTTGGGAGACTCTGGCTTATCCAAGCAAAAAAAGCAGAATTGACCGTATTTGATGAGATGCTCGCGCACAACGAGGGCTACGCGCAGCGCTTTGACTTGGGGCATCTGCAAACGCCACCAGTACGCAAGTTGGTCATTCTTACCTGCATGGACTCACGCATGGACCTGGAGCAGTTGCTCGGCCTGCGCGTGGGCGACGCGCACATGATTCGCAATGCTGGCGGCCTGGCCACCGACGACGCCGTGCGATCGCTGATTCTTTCCACGCATTTGCTGGGCACGCGCTCCATCGCCATTATCCAGCACACCGAATGCGGGTTGATGTCGATCACGGATGAAGAATTCCGCTGGCGGCTTTCCACCTCCACGGGCAAGGACGCTTCGCATCTGCAATTTCATGCGTTTCGCGATCTGGATCACAACGTCCGCGAACAAGTGACACGCGTGCGGCGCGATCCTTTTTTGCCGGCACAGATTGACGTGCGCGGGTTCGTGTACGATGTTAAGCGCGGCAGCCTGAGAGAAGTAAAATCGGAATAGCACCGACCGTGGAGAGCAGAAGAGATGCCTGCGACCAAAGTTACCGTCAATAGCAATGGCTCGATCAAAATCGAAGGTGACTTCGAGATTGTGGACCCACAAGGCCAACCTTTCGGTCTGGCCGGACGAACCGTGATCAGCTTATGCCGATGCGGGCACTCGGCCAATAAGCCGTTTTGCGATGGCTCGCATAAGACCGTCGGTTTTAACGATACGGTCGTTGCACGCGACCTTCCCGCTCCCAAGCCGAAAATCTGAGAAAAAACCTCGTTTTTGACCAG
>DASSYL010000563.1:0-2145 GCA_035703315.1 Candidatus Acidiferrum sp.
GAAAAATGCGCGGCTCCGCGAATCCAACGTGAAGCGTCGGACGGAGTCGTTGTGCCATCAACTGGGGCAAGAAAGCGATATTCAACTGGCGCTTGCGTTCAGAACCCGTGCGCCAATTGCCGGAAACTCCTAAAACGTCAGCGTCATGTGGTAGGCTCCTCGGCAATTCATCTAGGGTGGAGGAGTAGCTATGAAACGAGTGGCGACGGCGCTAGCGATTGCGGCGGTGCTGCTGGCGGCGAGGAGCACAGCGGCGCAGGAATTGTTCGACATCAAACCGGTGGCGGAGGGCGTGTACGCGGCAATTTCCAAGCCGGCGTACAAAGTAAATTGCAACGCCGTGATCATTTTTCTCGGCGACGGCGTGCTGGTGGTGGACACGCATTCAAAGCCTTCAGCCGCGCGCGCACTGATGGCGCAGATAAAGAAGCTGACCGACAAGCCGGTGCGCTACGTGGTGAACACTCATTTTCACTGGGATCACTACCAGGGGAATGAGGCCTACCCCAGTTCGTGGCCGGCGGGTATTGAAATCATTTCCTCGGAAGCCACGCGCGACAACATTGAGCGGTTGGGTATTCCGCGCGTGAAGCACGAAATCATCACCATGCCGGCAGAAATTGAGCAGCTGAAAGCGGACTTGGCCAAAGCAGCCGGCGCGGATCAAAAGGAAAAAATCACCAAGAACCTGAGCGAAGCGGAAGCCTACTTTGCGGAGCTCAAGAGCATGCGGGTGACGTTGCCGACGCTTACGTTCGATCGCAGCCTGATTTTGCACCGGGCTAACCGAACGGTGGAAATTCTTTGGCTCGGCCGCGGCCACACTGACGGCGATGTCTGGGTCTTTTTGCCCAAGGAAAAAGTGCTGGTGTGCGGCGACGCCCTGCACGGCTGGACGCCGTTCATGGGCGACAGCTATCCCTATGACTGGATCAAAACGCTGGACGCAGCGGAAAAATTGGATTTTGACTACGCCATCGGAGGTCATGGTGACGTCATGAAAGGGAAGCAGAAGTTCGAACTGTGGAAACAGTATTTTCAGGACTTGATGGACCAGACCTCAGTCGCGTATGCGGGCGGAGCTTCATTGGACGAAGCGAAAAAGAAAGTTTCGGCGGCGCTGGTAGCGAAGTATGCAGACCGGTTCACCGCGACATTCCCACAGGATGTGGGCGCCAATGTGGCCAAAGCCTATCAGGTGATCGCCTTTCCCAACTGACCTAGCCGGCCGGCACCACCCCCCGGCAGCAGGCTTTCAGGATGTCGATGTTTTTGAGCAGTGCCTTGGCGGACGCCAGGAAGTGCGAGCGAATTTCTTCACGGGCCATTTCATCGGTGGAAGTGGTCAGCAAGTCTGCCGCGCCGTGCCCCAACAAAAACAGTGCGGTGAAGGCGCGAGCGTATTGATCGGGCGTTCCCCCATAGTGGTGGGCGAGTTGCTGCATGAACCACATGCGTCCGGGACGTGGCAGATCCGGATGGAAAATGTCCGCCCACGAGCGGAAGAGCAGATGGTATTCGTGCGGATGTTCTTCCGCCCACTTGAGATAACGATCGGGAATTTCTTCCACGGCCTTGGTGGCAAACAGCTCTTCGTTGAGCTGGTCACGGAAGCGAGTGGCCAGGGCCACCAGCAGGGCTGCCCGGTTACGAAAACGCTTGTAAACCGTGGGCGTGGTGGTGCCGGCGTTCTTGGCCACGGCGCGTAGGGTCAGGCCGCGTTCACCCTGGGTGCGCCATAGGCGCTGCGCGGCTTTTACAATACGTTCTTGCAACTGCAAATCGGCATGCGGTGGCATGGGGCCCCTTCGTTGCAACTACAAGGTAAAGCCTACAGCGTCTAAGTTATACCTCAGAGCCTGTGTTAGGGCAAGTGAACTTCAGTTTCAAGCGCCAATCGCATAATAGAAGACGATCTTGAGGCGTCGCAGCAGGATAGTTGGGCGAGTTTTATTGTATTGACAACGTACAAGTAACAGTGTTAAAGTATCCATCCAAAACCATCAGATAGCCAAGGTGCTGTCCAGGGAGAGGGAAGGCTGTGTCTTACAAGAAGGGTGAAACTCGACTTTCGGAGATTTTGAAGCATTTGGGAGCAATCACGGAGGGGGGAACGGGCGCGAGAGCAAGAGAATCGCGAGGTAG
>DASSYL010000030.1:0-4843 GCA_035703315.1 Candidatus Acidiferrum sp.
GGGCGCGAGCAGTCCGCCGAGCAGCGACATTACGGCGATACGCTGCGAATTGCGGCCAATGGCAATGGCCGCCATCACCGCGGTAATGGCAATCATCGCCGCGAAGCCGACGTCGCGGCTGTACAGCGTGTAGTACTGGCATCCCGCCCAGACCGAGACAAACAGCGTGGCTTCGCCAAGTGCCGCGATGCCTTCAGAAAAATACGAATATCCACGGCCTGCCAGCCAGTGACTCCAGGGCAACATCAGAGCGCCCAGCAGGATGCCGATCGCCACGCGGCCGGTGGGGCCGATCCAATTATTGTCGAACGCCAGTTTCAAGAAGTAGGAAACCGCAATCAGCAGGGCAACGATGCCTACCCGATTGAACCATTTCCCGGCAATGAGGCTTTCCAGGTCGAGTGGCAATGCTTTTTGGCCGTGCGAACTGCTTTGCAGCGAAACGGGTGCAACGCTCGGCCGCGAAGTGCCACTAATGCCGTGCGAGGCCGCAGCAGACGGGTTCTGGTTGACGCGGGGAGGCGGAGCTGGCGTGGACAGCGTTGCAGGTGCCGGCGGTTCTTCCGTGGCTGGTGGGATTTCGATGCGGAGCGCCGGTTCCGGTGCTTCAGGCTTTGGTGCGCTTACCGCCTTCTCGGCAGGAACCGGGGAAGCCAGTCGGGCGAGCCGCGCGACCTGCTGCTCGAGCGCATAGATGCGGGAGGTCAGCTCTTGAACACGGATGGAATCCGAGCCTGCTGCGAGCCGCCGTACGGCGACCAAAGCGATAACGGCGAGCACCGGGCCGGCCAGCAAGGCCAAGACCGCAAGCACGATGAGCGAGTCCATAGGGGGGAACTTGCGGCATTAGAGCATAGGGTGGCGGGCTGCACAAGGCATTTGGGTGCGCATTTTGGTTCGAGGAATTCCCAAAATGAGAAAACGGACCTGTCCGAAAGGGCAGGTTTTCCACAGGAGGTACAGCGAAAATCCAGCAAAGGCCTGATTGACGGTCTCCACGCAATAAAGTTAATAATTTCAGTGTCTTACGGTGTTTCAAAAGGAAACAGAAACGTACTAGGAGACTCGTTTAACTTCCAAAATGTGTCCTGCGTACCATGGCTGCGGTGGCTCAACTGCTGTCTAATGGTACAGGTAAGAGCAAAACAGACCGAGTGGACAGGTCAGCGCATCTAATAGGCAGCACCGAAGAGAAAGCTTAGAAGAGCGAGACAGGCCAAAGGTCGCAAGTGTAACGGGACAGGGGCCGAGAATAGAGGACAGATGAAGACCAAGGACAAAAGCCGCAAGTGGATGTGGTGGTTCCTGGCAGTGATTGGGGCGATGCAGCTGTACTTCGTCCGGGAGCTGCTGGCGGCGTTTGCTTTGTTCGCGTTGGGATTTGGGGCAATCGCGGTTGTAATTGGCACCGTCTACATGCTGCACACCGGTTGGGCCTTTGCGGTGGAGCGCCTTGCCGAGAGCCAGCACCCAGTCGTGGCTTACACCAAGCGGAGCGTGAACTCCGCCGAAGACTTTGCGCGCCGCGGCGTAGTAGCAGCCGTGAGCGGGACAGAAGAGCTGGCCAAGCGGGCTTTGGGCCGTTCGGCTGCCGCGCGCTGAGCGGGCTTGCTTCTGTGAGCCGAGCGCACGCCGCTAGATTTTTTGGGCAGTAGGGAGAACTCCAACCAGGCTGAACTCCTACAGCACCGGTTGGTGGTCAAGATAGAAGAGAAGAGCCAGTCGCCCTGAGCAAGCGATTGGCTCTTTTTCTTTGCGAAGGCTAGTGCTTGGCAGGCTTGCCGAAAATGCGGTTCGGGTCGCTGGCCACTTTTGTATATCCCGCTGGAACCGCGAATAGAGTGGCGTCCAGGCTTGAGTCCGAAAAGGAAGTGACTTCGATGGTCATTTCGATCAGCGCTCCCGGCACCGAAGGAGGCGGCGGTGGATTGGAGGATGCAGAAGCTGAGTTTGGATCGCTCGCCGGCGCTTCATCCTTCTTTTTCTTTTTGCCAAAGAGCCCGCCCAGTCCCTTTACCATGGCCTGCGAAGCGCTGGTCGGCGGGTCATTTGAGGTTGTGGAAGGGCGCGATTCCTGGTTTTGCTGGGCCGTTTCTGCCCCCTGGGCGCCGGCCATGGCCATACTCACGTACTGCAGCATCGGCAGCCCCTTGTACATGGACTGATTCTTCTGCAATTCCTGCATGCCCTGGGAAACTTGCGGGTTGATGGTGATCCCGCTCGGAGGAACCCAGTTTAGTTCCTTGGCCATTTTTTTGTAGAAGTCGCCTACCTCTTCGTAGCCGGATACGCTCGGTGCAATCCAGGAATCGATGGTCGTGGCCATGGTGCCGGAAACCGGGCCGCTCGGCTGTTGCTGTGGCTGTCCGTCCGGTTGTTGTTGCGCCGTGACTTCCATTTCAATCTGAATTTTCATTTCATTGGTCGACTGACCGTTGATCATTCTGGTGGTGACTCCGGGCGTGGCGCTGATCTTCGCGTTCATGTTGACCTGCGTATCCTTGGTCTTCGGATCTTTCTGCATTTTTTGTTTTTGTTCTTCGGCAGCCCGTTTCAGCGCATCGCGAATCTCATCGAACGTGGCTTGCGAATAGCTGTGGCTCTGCGGGTCGATTTGAATGATGAGTTTCTGATCGAGGTCGATGATCTGAATGGAGCCGTCGGCCGAGTCCAAGCGCATCAGGTTCCCCTTCACGTAGCGCGTCGTGCTCATTGGTTTCGTCGCTTGCGAAGCCTGTTTGCTGAACACTCCGGCAAACTTCATCATGCTTTTCACGGAGCCACCGGTGATTTGCGAAGTGTCGGTGTACTTGAAGTCCGCGCGGGCGGGCGTCGAGCCCACTGAGCCAATGACGAGAAGCAGGCAGAGCGCGATGGACACAAAAGGCTTCATAGAGAGGGACCTCCCAGATGGACGTTAGAGTACTTGCAGGTTGCAGAGACTAACGCTCTGCGCTCCCAGAATTCTGGATAGAGCGTAGTCGATGCTTTCCAAAAAGGAAACGATGCGGTGGAGCCGTGCACTCAATCGGTAGACGGACCAACTCATAAGGCCGGACACGAACCGGTCGGGTTCTATTGCAGTGAAGCCCAGCGCGATTAGAGGGAACGCAAGGCGGTAGCGACTGGTTGCGCCGCCGCGCGTATAGCTGGCAGCAGGCCACCGACGACGCCCATCACCAGCGCGAAGAAAACTCCCTTCGCCAGTAACTCCGGCGTGATCTTGAAGGCGAAAGCCAAATTCGAAAACGTCTGGAAGTTCATGGTGCTGGTCGTAAGTCCGTTCAGCGGAAGCACGGCGATGCACCCGAGCACACCGCCTACGAATGCGATCAGCAACGCCTCCAGCAGGAAGGAAAACACGACGGAAGAGCCGGAAAAACCGACCGCCCGCATGGTGGCGATCTCGCGGCCGCGTTCGGACACTGCCGAATACATCGTATTCAGAGCGCCAAAGACAGCTCCGATGGCCATGATCGCGGCGACGAATCCGCCAAGGACGGTGATCAGGGTGGTCATCACACGCGATTGTTTTGAGTAGTACTCGATTTCCCGGCTGACATCGACGTTCATGCGAGGATCCGTGGTGAGCGCGTCCTTGAACTTGTCAAACGCGTCGGCTGACTCTAGGCGCGCCGTGACGGATTGAAACAGATTGTCGGGACGTTTTAGGACCTCGTTCAGCACGGGGGCGTCGCACCAGATTTCCGAGTCGAATGCGGAACCGCCGGCGTCGAAGATGCCAGCAATGGTCCAGTGTCCGCCGCCAAAATCTACCTTATTTCCAACCGCGAGAGGGACGAGCGTCTTCGACCCGTTCGCGCCAACGGCCAGGCCGTTATAGGTATGCGCCGCGTTCTTGCCCACGACCAACTCAGCCAAGCCCGGCTGAACCATGCGGCCTTGGGTGATTTTGACGCTTCGGCGCACTTCCAGGACATTGGGGGAAACGCCACGGACCTGAGTGTTCGCGTCGGCGCCGTTAGAGACGAGCGGAAAAGGCATCACGCCGACAACCTCTTGCGTGACCAGCGGAGCGCCGTTCGCGCCTCGAGCCACACCCGGCGCGTCTTTGATGATTTTGACGGAATCGAGTGTCACCGCGCCCATCATTTCAGAGGGCGAGCCGGCGCGCAGGACCAAGGCGTTGTCGGTCGACCCTGAGCTGACCAAGGTGGCGCGAAAACCGCGCGCCAGCGAGAGCATGGCGATGAAGACGCCAACGGTGCCGGCGATGCCAAGCACGGCTACGATAGTCGATGTCCAACGCGCTCTGACGCTGCGGACGTTGTAAATCAGGGGAATGGCCATGGTCAGACCCTCCTCAAGGCGTTGACGACGCGCATGCGCATCGCGCCGATGCCAGGCAGCAAACCGGCGACAACTCCCACTACTAGGGCCACCACGAGGCCCATGGCCAGGATCGATCCAGGCAGCGCCAGGTTTGGCAGCATACTGGCCAGAAGGGTGGCCAGAACGGGCGTTGCGATTATGGCTAACAAGAGGCCCAATAATCCGCCAAACAGCGCGATGACCAGCGATTCCGCTAGGACGAAGAAGAGAACGGTGCGGTCGGAATAACCGATGGCCTTGAGCACGGCGAGTTCGGAGGTGCGTTCGCGAACCGAAATGGCCATGGTATTACCGGTGACGAGCAGCAATGTGAAAAACACGACGGCACCAATCGTTACAATGAGGAATTGGATATTGCCGAATTGCTTGACCCAGTTGGCCGCGAATGCCGATTCGGCTTCCGTCTTGGTCTCGTTGGGAGAGTTTTCAAATTGCGTGTCGATGGCTTTGGCGATGCGCGGAGCATCTTCCGGCTTGTCGATGCGGATGA
>DASSYL010000060.1:0-6119 GCA_035703315.1 Candidatus Acidiferrum sp.
GGCGCCCAATCGCCGTAGTAAGGCGCGAGCGTGGGACAATACCAAGTGCCTTGCCGCGCCATCTGCGCGATCTGGGCATCACTGATTTCCAGGCCATGCTCGATCGAATCGCAGCCACCATCGAGCGCCCGCTGCAATCCAATTCCGTTATACGCATGGCAAGCAACCTTCTTTCCCCATCCGTGCGCTTCATCTACGATCGCTTTCAACTCTTCCACCGTCAGTGTAGGCTGCGAAACCAGGTTGCCTCGCTTGTCCACCCACGAACGGTGCGTCATGTAGACTTTCAGCCAGTCTGCCCCATGATCCAGTTGTTCACGCGCTGCCTTGCGCGCTTCCACCGGTCCATCCACAATCTGCGCGCCTTTGGGCATTTCCAGCTCGGGAGCGTAGCCTTCCAGGTTGTAGCCGCCCGTACTGGAGATTGCTCGCGTTGCCACAAACAGCCGCGGCCCAGGAATGGTGCCCTCTTCAATGGCCTGCTTGATTTCCACGTCGCCGTAGCCCGCTCCTTCCGTTTCCACGTCGCGCAAAGTCGTGAAGCCTTGCTCCAGCGCCCGCCGGCATGCAAAAGTCGCGCGGGCCGCGCGTAACGCGATGCCCGCTTTCAGGATGTTGGCGTCATAGCCGCCCTTGTCCGGATTTTCACCCCACAAAAAAATGTGAGTGTGAGCGTCAATTAAGCCGGGCAACACCGTGGCTCCCGAAAGATCAATCACCTTTGTGCCCGCTGGTATGGACGCGGATGAGTCCGCGACCTTTTCGATTCGCTCTCCACGCACAAAAATCAGCTGGTTCTTCCGCGGCGTTTCTGTCTCGCCGTCAATCAGCACTCCGGCCTTGATCACCGTCAGTGCCGGAGTCGCACTGGTGGGCGTTGCCTGGCCGCTGCTGCGCCCGCAAACCAACACCAGCAAAGATAGAACCAGCAAGCACTTGTGCATTCCGGCCTCCAGGAAAGCGGTAATATGCTGCAACGGCGCTCTCCAACGCAACATTTTATTCAATTAAGTTTACGGAAGATCGAAATGAGTCCGCAGGACCGGTGTCCGGTCAAGTTCCCAACAAATTTCCGTGGATCCGTCGGTAGCCGTATTCTTCGGCCCACAACCCAAGCGGAATCGCAGCCAGATCATCTACGGCCGGAACTGCGTTGCCATCCTTGGTCAAATCCACGGTGCGCAAGCAGCGCCGGCAGGTATCGCACGCCTCTACGCGAATATGCGGGAATTTTTCGGCCACGAATACCGGCAATGACTCCTCGCGGGCCTCGCCACAGTACGCGCAGTAAATTCTGCGGAACTCCCATTCCGACGAGCAGAATGAGCACTTCAGAAAGCGCTTTCCCCCGTCATCCTCTATGCGTAGCACGCCCACCACAGGCCTTCCGTTGCAGCGCGGGCATAAATTCCTGCTGACTCCCGCGTTTGCCACCGTAATCTGCGGCGCCAGTAGCTCCGCATACGGCTCCAACAAAATTCGCGCCAGGAGCTCTTCGCGCGAATCGACGGAACGTTCATCGGTTCCACCGCGATCCAGATGGGCCTGCAGCGAAACCGCCATCCGTTCCTTCGAGCCTCGCAAATACTCCGTGACAAACTCTTTCAACGGCTCAGGCGAAACGTGAACGATTCCTGACCATGCATCGACGGCGTAAGGAACCACAAGATCTACATCCATGCGTTCGCGCAATGTCGCGCCAGCCAGCGGCCGAGAGTCACGAAGCGCCTTCGCCAAACCCACCTGGACTCGGGCCTGCGCGGCGCAAATCCCTTCGTAAAAGTCCAGAATCTCCGCGGCAAACGAGTAGATTGTCGTTAAATACTGGGCACGCTCGACGCGCGCTTCGTAGGTGGCGATCATTTCCGGGGTTCGTTTGCTCTTCCCACAATTTCGCGATACCAGCCCGGATGGTATCGCTTGGCGAATTCCAGCGAAACATCGCCGCGAATCACCGATCCGAACGCCCCGCGCTCGGCAAACACGCTCATATAAATGTGAATCAAGAAGTTGGCGATGGTAAACAGTGCCGCCACCGGATGCAGAAACACGGAGAGGTAGCGAAGCCAGCGCAAATTCCATGGTATCCACTCCGGAAACCACAGAACTGCGCCGGTCAGCAGCAAAACGATCGCCGCATAAAAAAAACTCCAGAACAGCGCCTTCTGTCCGGCGTTATATCGGCCTGCCGGCGGCATCCGGTCGTCTTCATTGCGAACATAATGTCCAAGCGAGCTCCACCACTGCTTGTCCACTTCGGTATTCCGCATTTGCGCCGCCCAGTATCCGTACATTCGCATCACGGAATAGACGAAAAACAGCCCCACCCACGGGTGCAATGTTCGCGAGATCTGCCCGCCGCCCAGCACCACCGCAATCCAAAAGAGCCACGGAGACCAGAATGCCAGCCCGGTCAACAGCAAATAGATGTACGAAAACGCGGCTATCCAGTGATTAGCTCGTTCGGCGAACGGGTACCGCAACACTCGTCCATGCGGGAGAATGAGCTCCGCGTGATCGCTCATGGCTCCGCTCCCTCATGGGGTTTCTTCAGTTCCACGTCGCGCTCTTTCGGTCCGAAGCGCAGATAGTGCACGAACAATCCGATGACCCCGCCGACCATCGCGATGTTCCCCAGCCACTTCAGCGGACCTTTCCACAGCCTCACGCTCATAGGCACATGTGGATCTTTGGGCAGTCCGCCATAAATCTCCGGGTGTTTGGCATCGTGCAGCACATAAATCACACTCGTACCGCCGACGCCGGGAGGATCATACACCCCGGCATTCGGAAAACTATAGTGATCCCGCAGCTGCTTCGCGCGCGTTTCCCCAAGGTACTTCATATCGTCCTTGCTGCCAAAGTGCAGGCAGCCCGTCGGGCACGACTTGATGCACGCAGGTTCAAGTCCCTGGCTGACGCGATCCGTGCACAAAGTGCACTTGTACACGCGCTTCGTCTCTGTGTTGAATTTCGGAATATTGAACGGGCAGCCCGTGATGCAATACCCGCAGCCAATACATTTGTCCTGCTGAAAATCCACAATGCCGTTCGCGTATTGCACAATGGCGCCATCGGAAGGGCACGCTTCGAGACATCCCGGCTCGGCGCAGTGCATGCACTGGTTCTTGCGCATCAGCCACATCAACGTGCCGTCTTCCTTCTCGTGCTCGTTGAATAGGATGAGGTTCCAGTAATTCCACCGGGTCTCCGGCATCGTCTGATAGGTATTGTCGAAAACAGTTTCTCCGAACGGCAGATCGTTCCACTCCAGGCAGGCGACTTCGCAGGCTTTGCACCCAATGCAAGTCGTGGTGTCAATCAGTTTGCAGATGGTGTACTCGCGCTGCGTGTTCTCGCCAGGCACGCTTCCGGCATGCGCGGAGATTTTTTGAATTCGTAGTGCTTCTTGGCTCATGTTGCGCGCTACACCTTCTCCAGTTTTACCAGGAAGCCTTTGAATTCCGGTGTATACGCGTTGGGATCATAGACCGTCGGTGTCAGCAGATTCACCAGCGTTCGCGCGTCCTTGCTTTCGTCCTCTTTGATTCCGCGAAAACCCTGATGGATGGGAATGCCGATCTGGTAGACTTTTTTTCCGTCAATCATCATTGGCTTGATACGTTTCGTGACCATCGCTTTCGCAATGTACTCGCCTCGGATGCTCGACACTTTCACTTTCTCGCCGCCGGTGATCCCCATCTCGTTCGCCATTTCCGCACCAATCTCGACGAACGGCTCCGGAACCAGTTGCACGTTCATCGGATTGTTCTTGGTCCAGTAGTGGTAAAGCTCCGTCAGCCGATAGGTCGTGCATACAACAGTGAAACCGTCTTTCGGCGTGGCATATTTGTCGTCCGGCGTTTTGAAGCGCCTGACCACCGGATTGTGCGTTTGCCCCGGATGTAGCGGATTATCAATCGGGCTCTCAACTGGTTCGTAGAATTCCGAGAACGGCCCATCGGCAAAAGCTGCCAGCGGCGCGAACAGTCGTCCGACACCTTCCGGATTCATGATGAACGGACCCATGTGGTCCTTCGGTTTGGAATCGACCTTGAAGTCGGGCACGTCGTTGCCAACCCATTTTTGCAGGTCTTCGTTCCACCAGACTTGTTTTCGCGTTGCATCCCAGGGCTTACCGGCCACGTCGCACGACGCGCGGTTGTACAGCACGCGCCGGTTCGCAGGCCACGACCAGCCCCAACCAGGGTGTATGCCCAGATTTGAAGGGTCCGAAGGATCGCGCCGCGCGGTCTGATTTCCTGCTTCAGTGAATGATCCGGAATAAATCCAGTTGCCGCACGACGTTGTGCCGTCATCTTTCAACCAAGCAAAGCCGGGAAGCTGCTGGCCGGCCTTGATTTGCAGCTTGGTCGCTGGATCTTCCAGGTCCGCCAACGCCTTTCCGTTGATCTCTTTCAGAACCTCGGCCAAAGGCGGGCTCGACGGGACGCTGTAATTCCAAGTCAGATTCAAGATGGGATCGGGGAACTTGCCGCCGTCCTCTTTGTATAGCTCGCGTATCTTCAGGAAAATCTGCGCCACGATCGCTTGGTCCAGCCGCGCGTTTCCGGGCGTCGGCAACGCCGTATTCTTCCACAGCACCCACCGCGCGGAATTGGTAAACGAACCATCTTTCTCGGCAAATCCCGCGCAAGGCAACCGATACACCGTGGTTTGAATCTGCTTCATCTCTTCCTGGGTGATGCCTGGCGAGCGCCAGAACTCGCTGGTTTCGTCCGGATAGATCTCTCCGACTACTAAGAAGTCCGCTTTTTTCAGCGCGTCGATGTTTTTCTTTGAATCTGGACCAATTGCCACGCCGTTCATACCAAAGGCCAGCATGCCTTTGATGGTGCCGTTGTAGATGTCGTCCCACATCTGCACCCAGGAATAGTTGCGATCCACTTTGGGAAGATAATCGAACGCCCAGCTGTTTTGTTTCGTGGCCGCGTCGCCGTAAAGCGCCTTCAGATAGCTGACCGCGAATTTCACCGTATTGCCATAGTAGTTGAACGAATCCCACGGGGCGGGCTTCGAGGCTGTAGGCGTAATGCGTTTCATCCAGGCGTCGAACGACGTATCCGCGGGCGTCGGAACTCTAATATAGCCGGGCAAGTTGTCGAAAAGGCCGGCCATGTCCGTTGCGCCTTGAATGTTCGAGTGCCCGCGCAACGCGTTGACGCCACCGCCCGCACGGCCGACATTGCCAAGAAGAAGTTGCAGAATCGCTGCGGTTCGTATGATTTGCGTGCCGAAGGTGTGCTGTGTCCATCCGACGGCGTAAATGATCGTGCCCGCCTTCTTCATGTCCCCGTCTTTGCGAATCGAAGTGTAGAGTTCGGCGGCCTTGAGGAATTGGTCTTTGGGAATCCCCGTGATGCGCGCGACCATCTCCGGGGTGTACCGCGAGTAATGTTTCTTTAACAGTTGGAACACGCAATTCGGGTTCTGAAGCGTTAGATCATATTCGACCTTTTCCGGCAATGTGGCTGCTGGCGGATTTGCGCCGTGCGCTGCTTGCCCCAAGGTATAGTTTGTCGTTGAGTCGGGATGCGCCGCACTACCGGCGCCCGCATAATTCCAAGAGGACCTGTCGTAACTCTGCGTCGCTGCGTTAAGACCAGAAAACACGCCGTCCAGGTCGGCAGGCAGCTTGAAATCGTTCCTGATGATGAACGCAGCATTCGTATAGTTGACCAGATAGTCAGTCGCGATGCGGTTGTTTTCGATGGCATAGTGAATGACGCCGCCGAGAAACGCTATGTCCGTGCCGGCGCGAATCTGGCAGAAAAGATCAGCGACTGCCGATGTTCGCGTGAAGCGCGGGTCGACAGAGATCATTTTTGCGTTCCGCGTGCGTTTCGCTTCGACAGGCCATTTGAACCCGCAAGGATGGTTCTCCGCTGGATTACCGCCCATGATCAGCATCATGTCGGTATTCTTCATGTCAACCCAGCCGTTGGTCATTGCCCCGCGTCCGAACGTTGGTCCCAAACTTGAGACCGTGGGGCCATGTCAGACACGGGCCTGCGTTTCCAGGTTCACCACGCCCAGGCTTCTCATAGTCTTGACGGCGAGATAGTTGAACTCATTGGTGTCGGTGCAGCCTCCCGCCC
>DASSYL010000502.1:0-6190 GCA_035703315.1 Candidatus Acidiferrum sp.
TGCGGTGGGTTTGCGGAAATCGAACGGAGTGCCTTCGACGGACTTGAGTTCGCCGGTGGGGATAAGAGTGCTGTCCACGGGCGTGAACCGGTCGGCGTCAAGCTCGAGAACTTCGTTCAGAATGTCGCCGCTGCCCGCCCCCGAGAGATTGAAGTAGCTGTGATTGGTCAGATTGACGACAGTGGGCTTGTCGGTTGAGGCGTGATAAGTGATTTTCAGCGCGTTGTCGTCGGTGAGTTCATAGGTAACGACCGTGGTGAGCGTGCCGGGATAACCTTCTTCGCCGTCTTTGCTGACGTAAGTGAATTTTACGGCGGCGCCGTGAGCGGCCTTAACCGGCTCGGCTTTCCAGACTTTGCGATTGAAGCCTTCTTTGCCGCCATGCAATGAGTTCGGGCCGTTATTCAGGAACAGAGAGTATTCGTGGCCGTCGAGGGAGAATTTTCCTTTGGCGATGCGGTTGCCGTAGCGGCCGATCGTCGCTCCGAAAAACGGATGGTCGCCGGTGTACGCGGCCAGGTTGTCGAAGCCGAGGACCACGTCGGCATTTTTGCCGGATTTGTCGGGCACCCAGAGTTCGGTGAGTGTTGCGCCGTAGGTGATGAGTTTGGCGACGGCGCCCTTGGCGCTGTGCAGGGCGTACTGTTCGACTTCGGTGCCGTCGGGAAGTTTGCCGAACGATTTCTTTTCCACTTTTTGTGCTCCCTCGGGAGAATTTGCCTCCGCGCGCGGCCCGGTGGAGATCACCATGAGCGCGATAAATGCGAACGCTGCGATGCAGCGAATACCGGTGGTGCGGTTCATCATTCGGCCTCCTCGAAAAAACCCTCGCAAGGGTACTACGCTTCCGTTTCCAAATTCGAGCCAAGCGGCGGTCAAGGTTTCCAACGAACTGCGGCGCCGGTGTAGTTGAAAATCGCGTCCGGATTTTCCGTGAAGGTTTCGGCGACGCCGTGATTTTTGCCGACCAGGACCAGATGGAATTTCAGCGATGCCGACATCCCGGTGAAGCGGCCGTGTCGTTGGCCGGCGGTCAGCGTGCGCGATGCATCATCCCAGTGGAGCGCCACCGTAGCGTGCTCGCCTTTTTCGTAGTTGTAGGTGTTGCCGTCGTCTTGGTAGAGAGCGAAGTCGGCGTCCGCTCCGGTGTAGATGCGCAGCTCGATGGGATCTTCGGCTTGCTCCGCGTATTCGATGGCAGGGCTCATCGGCACGATGCTGCCTGCACGAACAAAGAGCGGCATTTCGGCAAGCGGGGCGGGAGCGTCGATGGCGCGGCCGCCTTCGACCTCGTCGCCGGTCCAGAAGTTGTACCACCTACCTTTGGGCAGATAGAGGTGGCGAGCGGTTGCGCCGGGCTCAGTGACAGGACTCACGAGCAAGGACGGGCCGAAGAGAAATTGGTCGCTGATGTTCCATACCCGTGGGTCATTGAGGAAATCCATGACCAGCGCGCGCATCGGCGTGTAGTTTTCGCTGGTGGTTTTCCAGGCGACGGAATAAATGTACGGCATCAGGCGGTAGCGCAATTGATCGTAGCGGGTGAGGATTTTTTGCGTTTCGGGACCGTACGACCAGATTTCGTTTTGATTTGTGGCGCGAGTGCCGTGCGCGCGGAAGATAGGACAGAAGGCACCAAACTCAAACCAGCGAGCGTAAAGCTCGCGGTAAGCGGGATCATCGGGATTGGCGACGGTGAAGCCGCCAATGTCGGTTGTCCAGTACGGATTGCCAGCCATGGAGTAGTTGAGACCGGCGGGAATTTGCCGGCGAAACGTTTCCCAGTTGGGATTGACGTCGCCGGACCAGACGGCGACTGCATCGCGCTGAGCGCCGGCGAATGCGGAGCGCGACAAGATGAAGACGCGTTTCTGATCGGTGGCGGCGCGCTGGCCTTGATAGACGGCTGCCGTCGTCATCAGCGGGAAAAGATTGGCGTAGCGAGCGCCGCTCGCAGCGGCGCCATCCATACGAACTTTGCTGTGAAGAAGGACGGATTCTTCGCGGCCTTCGGTTTCTGGTTCGGTAGTGTCGAGCCACCAGGCGTCCACTCCGATTTTGAACAGGGCGCTGTCCATCAGGTTCCAATAATATTTGCGCGCTTCCGGATTGAATGCGTCGTAGAGCGCCATGCCAGCGGGATGGAAGCCGGCGACCTTAGTTTTGTCGATGAAAAAACCTTTCCCTGTCATGTCGTCGTAGATAGGAGAGCCGGGACGGAAAAACGGCCAAACGGAAACCATCAGGTGGACATTTTCTCTGTGGAGTTCGTCAACCATTCGTTGTGGATCGGGATAATTCTTGTTCCAGACCGGTTCGCCCATGGTGTTCCACCAGAACCAGTCCTGCACGATGTTGTCGAGCGGAATGTGCTCGCTGCGATAGCGTTTGGCGATGCCCAAAATTTCCGCCTGCGAATCGTAGCGGTTCTTGCATTGCCAGTAGCCGTAAGCCCATTGGCCGAAAAGCGGTGCCGCGCCCGTCAGTTCGCGATATGCGCCGATGATGCGATCAAAGTCCGGGCCGTAGATGAAATAGTAGTCCATCTGCTCGGCGACTTCGGAGCTGATGTAAAACGCGTGGACGAAGCGGTTGTTGAAGCGGCTGCGCGACGGATTGTTCCAGAAAATTCCGTAGCCGTTGCTGGAGAGCAGCAGCGGAATGGAAATGTTGGTGTTGTCCTGGACCATGTCAACGGATTCGCCGCGCCAGCTGAAAACACCGCCCTGATGCTGGCCCAGACCGTAGAACGCTTCCTGGGTGTCCCACATGTTGGTGAAGCGTTCGAGGTGATAGGTTTTTTCGCCGTTTACTTCGAGCGGCGTCATGGTGCGGTCGTTTTCCTGGGCGAGTTTCTTGCCGGCGGCATCGTAGAAAACAATTGAGCTGTCTTTTTGGGCGACGACAACTTTCAGCTTGGCGGTTGCGAGCGTGATGTTGTCGGCCGCTTCGTTTACGTTGAATGCCGTCTGGGGCCAGTCGGATTTGATGACGACGTATTCGGCGACGTGAGGGAACTCGCGCTGCGGCGAATACAACACGCGGATCATCGAGTCGGTGCAAACCTGAAAACGGAGCGCGCCACGTTCCAGAAAAATCGTCACACCATGCGCGTCTTTCTCTGAAGACCGGACGGGATTCAGAGCATTCCACTGCGCGGCGGAGGGATGAGATAGAAGAAGAAAAGCGAAGAAGAGGACCGAAAGGGCAAGAAAGCGAGAGCGCGCGTTTTTTAAGAAACCGCCCATAGTAAGCGTTTACGATGACCGCACGGGACTTTCGCACCTCCGTTTCCGGATGTCAAGAAAGGTTGCTGGCGGACCGGTTGGGCGCGTAGCCCTCAGGGTGTGCCTTGCGCCATTCCCAGGCGCTGCGGACGATGTTTTCTAGGTCTGCGAACTTCGGCTGCCAGCCGAGTTCCTTCTTGATTTTTTCCGAGCTGGCGACGAGAACCGCGGGATCACCCGGGCGACGCGGCGATTCTTTGGCGGGAATGGGATGCCCGGTGACTCGGCGAACCGTTTCGATCACTTCGCGCACGCTGAAGCCATGACCATTGCCAAGATTGTAGATGAGCCGATCTCTTTGCTTGAGCGCTTCGAGAACAAGCAGATGCGCGGTGGCCAGATCGCTGACGTGAATGTAGTCGCGAATGCAGGTACCGTCCGGAGTGGGGTAGTCGGTGCCAAAAATGGCGAATTCTTTTCGCGCGCCGAGCGCGACCTGGAACGCCAGCGGAATCAGGTGCGATTCGGGATGATGATCTTCGCCCTGCTGGCCCGCGGCGCCGGCGACATTGAAATAACGCAGCGACGCGTAGCGCAGGCCGTGAATGCGATGCAGCCACTCAAGCATCTGTTCAACCAGCAGTTTCGATTCGCCATAGGCGTTGGTGGGATGCAGCGGCGCAGTTTCTTCAATCGGCGTTTTCTCCGGCGTGCCATAAAGCGCGGCCGTAGAAGAAAAAACAAAACGCGGAACCTTGTGTGCCAGCACGGCTTCCAGCAGAGTCAGCGCGCTCGCCGTGTTATTGCGAAAATATTTTTCGGGGAGCTGCATGGATTCGCCGGCTTCGATGAAAGCGGCAAAGTGCATCACGCCTTGCGGCTGCACTTCGGAAAAAGCGCGGTCAAGAGCGGCACGGTCGCCGATGTCTCCGACAATTAGCGGAACACTATTGGGCAACGCGGCGCGATGGCCGTGCGAAAGGTCGTCATACACAACCGGTTCGTAGCCGCGAGAGTGCAACTGCGCGACAACCACGCTGCCGATGTAGCCCGCACCGCCAGTTACCAGGATGCGATCCGCCATGAAATTTTTCCGGCCTCTCTAAGGTCGTAATCAAGTACGAAGACAAAAAATCGCGGCATCATTGTAATATGCGTCGGCGCCAAACGTGATTTCGGGTCCGTGAACGAAGAGCCTAAAGTACATTTTCCGCCGGAAACTTGGTGGGGTGCTGGAGGCGGTCGGGAGGTAGGTTGGAGAAAGGTTTTGCCGCAAAAGAAAAGGAGGCGGGCCAGGTCTTCCCGCCTCCCAGCTTCCCCTTGCGGGGAATGTCCGGCTGACTTGACGGAGGGTGGTCAGCCGGTCGTGTGTTGGCCTGTCTATTAAACCCCAAAACGGGCAAAATGGTTTCGCCTAATTTGCAAAAAAGTCTACAATTCTAATGAAATCTTTATGGGAGCATCGCCCGTCCGCCCCCAGGAAAGGGCCAGATGCACCGTCCCACTTCACTGAGTCCAGATAACATACTGCGTTTTCTACAGGTTACAGTGGATGGCGCGAACCTAGAAGCTATCCAGCGGGGGTTACGGCTAGGCAAGTCCGACCGTCGGCCGCTGGTGAGGATGCTGGCTAAACTGAAGAAAAAAAAAGCGATAGAGGAATTAAAGGACGGGCGGTTTGTTTTGGCGGGGCGGCGCGGCAAGGACCAATACGGGGGCTTGAGGCCCGCCGAGCCTGGCCGTCGAGGGCAGAAGGAAGGCCGCCAGGGCGGCGGCTCGCCGGTAGATAGCTTCGGCGGAGGCCGCAATTCGCTGGCTGGACGGCTAATTCTGCACCAGGACGGCTACGGATTTGTGGTCCCGGACCAGCCGGTGCCGAATCTCGATCGCGACGTCTTTATACCGCGCGATGCGGTGGGCGATGCCATGCACGGCGACCATGTGCAGGTTGAACTGGGGCGCGTGAGTCCGGGTCCAAACGGACAACGAGCGGAAGGGCGCATCGTCCGGATTCTCGATCGCGCCCACCCGACGGTGGTCGGACTGTTTCGTTACACGCCGAGTGGCAATGTTGTCTTGCCGTACGACAATCGGATTCAGCATCAAGTGGAAATTCCGCCGGGCGATGAGCTGACCCCCGAGCTAAAGAAAAAGTTTGCTGTCGCCGAATCGCGGGAGTCAGGCGCGCGTCCGCGCCGCTTCGGGAAGGTGGCGGAGCTGGACGGCGCGGTCGTTAACGTCGAACTGACGCGATATCCGCGCGGAGGAATTTCTCCGGTCGGGCGAGTCGTCGAGATTCTCGGCAAACCCGGCGATCTCGGCGTGGACACCGAGATCATCATCCGCAAACACCATTTGCCTCACGCCTTTTCGGAAGAAGTACTGGCGGAGGCGGCACGGCGGGCGCATCCGGTTCACGAAAACGAATTGGCGGGCCGCGAGGATTTTCGCAAACTGCCCATCGTGACCATCGATGGCGAGACGGCCCGCGACTTCGATGACGCAGTGTATGTGGAGCGCCGCGCCGATGGGGGTTGGCAGCTGCAAGTACACATCGCAGACGTCGCGCACTACGTGCGAACGGCGACGGCATTGGACAACGAAGCGCGGCTGCGCGGTACGTCGGTGTACTTCATTGACCGGGCCGTGCCGATGCTGCCGGAGACGCTGTCGAATGGAATTTGTTCGCTGAACCCTCGCGAAGACCGGCTGGTGATGAGCTGCCTGATGGAATTCGACGCCACCGGGCAGATGCGCGACTCTCGCATGGGCGCCGGTGTGATTCGCTCCGCCGAGCGTATGACTTACACCAACGTCAATAAAGTGCTCGAGGGCGATACGGAAGTCAGCGCGCGCTACGCGCCGCTGGTGCACCATTTTCAGGACATGAAGACGCTGGCGCTGCTGCTGAATGCTCGGCGCAACGAGCATGGCTCGATTGACTTCGATTTGCCGGAGCCGGT
>DASSYL010000143.1:0-4033 GCA_035703315.1 Candidatus Acidiferrum sp.
ATGTACAGCCGCTTCAAGCGGCCAGTTGGCAAGTCCTCGCTGCGAAATGAGGATTCGGAGAGCGCAGTGTTGGCAAGGAGGAGAAGGATGAACAAGATAAATTTATGGGCAATGGCAGGAGCGGCAGTACTTGCCGTTGGTCTAATTGCGTTGCCAAGTCACTCGCGTTCGCTGCAGGAACCGCAGGCAGCTCCGCCAGCTCCGCCCGAAGCAGGAATGCAGGCGATGCCGGAAGCGGAACTGGCCCCTGGCGTGCCGGATGTCGAACGCGAATTCAACATCGCGACTTCGCTGAGCGACGACACCGGGAGCTGGTTGGGCGTGGAGACGCGCGAAGTGACGGCGGAGAACGTCAAGGAATTCAAGTTGCCGGGCGAGCGCGGCGTGGTGATCGGCAAAGTTCTGGACGACAGCCCCGCAGCGAAAGCCGGGCTGAAAGACAACGACGTGGTGACGGAGATTAACGGCCAGCGCGTGGAAGGCGCGGCGCAGTTTCGCAGGATGATTCGTGAAATTCCCGCGGGCCGCAGCCTACAGCTGACGGTGTGGCGCGACGGCCGTGCACAGACCATCAGCACTACACTGGGAAAAATGCAGGACGGCCGGCGCTTGCGCATCTCGAAGGCCGCGCCACAAGTTTTCAATTTCCGTGTGCCGGAAATGCCGGGAATCGCGCCCATGCCGGGGGTTCCCTCGATTGAATGGGAAGGCGGAGACTTGCTCATGAACCGGCCGCGGCTGGGAATTGACGCAGAGGACATCGGCGGCCAACTCGGATCGTATTTTGGCGCGCCGGACGGCGAGGGAATTCTGGTGCGTGAAGTGAATTCCGGATCCGCAGCTGAAAAAGCCGGCGTAAAGGCAGGTGACGTGATCACCTCGTTGAACGGTGAAAAAATTCACGGGCTTGCCGAGCTTCGCTCCAAACTGGCGGGCAACGATGGGAAATCCATCAAGCTGGGCGTGCTGCGGAACAAGAGCGCCCTGACGCTGGAAGTTGAGATTCCGGCAGCGAAACAAAAAACGGTGCGCAAGATGGAGATGCGGACGAAGATCTGATCACCGACTCAATAGGCGTTTTGCAGAAGGCTCTCCGTGCCGGAGGGCCTTTTTGTTTTTACTGGATTGAGCTGTCGGTCCGCTACGCGTGCGCACCCGACGAGGCAGATTTGAGAAGTATGTCCAGGTCGTCGGGATGGATGGAGCAGTGAAGCGCTTCTTCGCGATCGATTTGACCGGAATGAATCAGCTGAACCAGCGAATCCTCGAGGGTAAAAGAGCCTTTCTTCTTGGTAAGGGCGATCTCTTGATGGAGATGCTGTAGCGCGTTACGGCGGATATGATGGCGCGCACCATAGGCGACCATAAGCAGCTCAGCGGCGGGTACGCGGCCTCCGCCCTTTTTCGGCAGCAGCATCTGCGTGTGCACGGCGGCAAGGGCCATGGCGAGCTCCTGCCGGATGGAGTTCTGGCGCTCGAGGGCAAACGAATCGGAGATGCGCGAGATGGTGGAAGCAACGTCGATAGTGTGAAGGGTGGAAAAAACAAGGTGGCCGGTTTCGGCGGCGGCGACCGCGATGCGCATGGTTTCGGGGTCGCGCATTTCGCCGACGACGATCACATCGGGCGCCTGGCGCAATGCAGCGCGCAGTGCTGTGGGAAAGTCAGGAGCGTCCGCACCGATTTCGACCTGTTCGACCACGCTACGAATATGCGTGTGTTCGTATTCGATGGGATCTTCAATGATGACGATGTGACGCGCTTCACGGTTGTTGATTTCGTTGATCAGCGCAGCCATGGTGGTGGACTTGCCCGAGCCGGCCGGGCCGCCAAGAAGCACCAGCCCACGCGGCACACGGGCAAGATTTTCGACAGAAGGCGGAAGATGCAGCTCGCGCAAAGCAGGAACCTTGGTCGGCAGCGCTCGAATCGCAGCGGCGGAGCGGGAACGTTCGCGATGCAGATTGATGCGAAATCGGCCGAGTCCTTGAATGCGATAGGAGGAATCGGCGATGCCACGTTCGCGAAAGATGCCTAAGGCGTGCTGCGAGAGAGCCGGAACGACAGCGGCTTCGATGTCGGCACCGTCGAGAACAGTGTTTTCGATTTTGCGGATTTCGCCATCCTTGCGAATACAGGGAGGAGCGCCTTCGACCAGCAGTAGATCGCTGCCGTACCGATTCACCAGGCCGGCCAGCCAGTGGTCGAGCCGCTCGGTTCCTGACGCGTCCTCAGAACCGGACGACTTGCGGCTATTGAGTTCGCCGGCGACTTGATCGAGGTTGAAGGTTTCGCTCATGGATGACTCACGCGCTTGGGGACATGAGGCGCCGCAAAGCAGCAGTGTGCCGCATCAGAGCGTTGGGAGTCCACTGCCCTTTTTGGGGCGGAGATAACGTTTGCGGTCGGCGGTTTCGATGTAGTCGGTTCTCCGTAAGACGGAGAGCCGATGGTCTACGAAGGGCGCTTTCCGGCGCGAGGCGCTATAATCGCCAAAACTCGCGGAAGCTTGAAGTTTGGTGGGTCGGAGGGAGTCATGTACTTCAAACAATTTTATTTGGGGTGCCTGGCGCACGCGTCATATCTGATCGGCTCAGACGGCGAGGCGGCGGTCGTCGATCCGCAGCGCGACGTGGATCAATACATCGAAGAAGCCCAACGGCAAGGGATGAAGATCAAATATGTGGTCGAAACCCATCTCCACGCCGATTTTGTCAGTGGACACCATGAACTCGCGGAACGTACCGGTGCAAAGATCGTCTTCGGCGCAAAAGCGGGCGTGATGTTTGAGCATCTGGCCGTTCGCGACGGCGACGCACTAAAGATCGGAAAGGTCGAATTACGAGTTCTGGAAACGCCCGGACACACACCGGAAAGCATCTCGCTCCTGTTAAGCGATCCCGCCGAGCCCGGCAAACCAATGAAAGTGCTCACCGGCGACACCCTGTTCATCGGCGACGTAGGCCGGCCGGACCTCGCGGGCGGCAAGGGCTACTCGGCGGAGCAGATGGCCGGAATGCTGTACGACAGCTTGCAGCAGAAATTGATGAATCTTTCGGACGAAACGGAGGTTTATCCGGCGCATGGCGCAGGCTCGATGTGCGGGCGAAATATTTCGAAGGATACTTCGTCCACTATCGGGCAACAGCGTCTGTTCAACTACGCGCTCAAGCCGATGAGCAAAGACGAGTTCGTCAAAATGATGACCACGGATCTGCCGGAAGCGCCGTCCTATTTTGCGCAGGACGCGGAGATGAACCGCGCCGGAGCTGCGGCGCTCAAAGAGCTGCCTGCTCCGGCCGAACTCAACCCGGCGGAGTTCAAGCGCTTAGCGAACACGGGACACCTGGTGCTCGATGTACGGCCCGCGGCCGCATTTGGAAACGGACACATACCGGGCGCGATCAATATCGCGCTCGGCGGCCAGTTTGCTTCCTGGGCGGGAACACTTATGAAACGCGACACGCCGGTCCTGCTCGTGGCGGAAGAGCGCGAAGGCGTGGACGAAGCAGTGCAGCGCCTGGCTCGCGTGGGCATCGAAAGCGTAAAAGGATTTTTGAGTGGCGGCATGTACGCGTGGGACAAAGCCGGCGAAGCGGCGGAGGCAATTCCACAAATGCCCGTTGACGAACTGCGGCATCAGCTGGACGAAGGCCAGCCAATACAATTGCTCGATGTGCGCCGGCCCAACGAATACGACGGCGGGCACGCGCCTGGATTTGTGAATGTGCCGTTGTCCCACTTGGAAAACGAGCTCGCAAAGTTCGATCCGGCGCGCCCCATCGCTGTGATGTGTCAGGGCGGATACCGCTCGAGCGCGGGAACCAGCATTCTCGCCAGGCATGGCTTCAAGAACGTTTACAACGTGGTCGGCGGGTTTTCGGCGTGGAGCAACGCGGCGGGAACAACGCCGAGCCCCACGAGCGGAACTGCGGCCCACGGCTAATCGGTTTCCTTGCGATCGCGTCTATATTTTTTTGCCAGGCGAAATGGACGGCTCAGCGATTCCCGCAGCCGGCCATTTTTGGACTCT
>DASSYL010000156.1:0-7659 GCA_035703315.1 Candidatus Acidiferrum sp.
TGCAGGAGCAGCTTGCCGTCTCTCATGACGAGCACGGAGGCGCCGGCGATGTCGGAGCGTTCGAGTTGGAGAGGGATGATGCCGTCTAAGAAGGCTTCGAGGTCGGCGGAGTCGAGTACATGCGGAGTCGAAGGAGTGGTGGGGGGAGTTTTGTCGCCGGCGGGGCGAGCTTGGACGTCGGATTTTCTGGTGGGAGTGGGTTTGGGTTCCTGTGGGCGGGCCGCGGGGGCAATCAATGAGAGGGCAAGACAGCAAATGGGCGCAAGCTTGACTGCGGAACGATTGAAAAAAAGTCCAGAGTGATTCAATGCTTCCTCGCTTGGGAACGGTAGGGACGATATTTCGTAAAGGACAGAGAAGTCAAGGAATCGGGCGTGCGGCGGGCGGGAAGAAAACTTGCATCGAAAACGCAGGACACCGTCGGCGCGGAAGCTCCGACCCCTGTGGCCATTTGTAGGGGTCAGATTTTTTGCCGTTTCCAGTAGCCGCGCTTGAAGAGGAGGATGCTGACGCCAGCGATGAGCGCCTCGGCGGCGACGATGGAAAAGTAGGCGCCGCGGGCTTGCATCCCGGCGGGAATGGCCAGGAAATAGGCCAGGGGAATCTCAAACAGCCAGAAGCCGAAGAGATTGACGATGGTCGGAGTGACGGTATCGCCGGCTCCGTTGAACGCCTGCAGCATGACCATACCGTAGGCGTAGCCGATGTTGCCGTAGCTAACGATGCGCAAGCAAGAGGCGGCGAGCGGAATGACTTCCGGGTCGGACGTGAAGAGCCGCACGATGGGCGTTGCGAAAATCACGAAGATCACTCCGACGACTCCGAGGAAGATCATGTTGTAGAGGCCAGTGCGCCACACGGAGGATTCGGCGCGTTCTGGTTGTTTCGCTCCGAGATTTTGACCGACAAGCGTGGCGGCGGCGTTGCTTAGGCCCCACGAGGGCAGAATGATGAAGATGACGATGCGAATGGCGATGGTGTAGCCGGCGAGTGCGGCCGAGCCAAAGATGCTGACGATGCGGACGAGGCCGATCCAACTGGTGTGAGCGATCGCAAATTGCAGGATGCCGGTTAGAGAAATACGCAAAAGGCGGAAGAGCACGGAGAAGTTCACGTGGAGCTGGCGACGCAGGATGCGGATACGTTCGCTTCCGCGCAGCAGACGATAGAACTGATAGGCGACGCCGATGCTGCGGCCGGTGAAAGTGGCGAGTGCGGCGCCGGTTACGCCGAGCTTCGGAAACGGGCCGAGGCCGAAGATCAAGCACGGGTCGAGAACCAGGTTGATGATGTTGGAGACCCAGAGCAGGCGCATGGCGATGGCGGCGTCGCCGGCTCCGCGGAAGATGGCGTTGTTGAGGAACAGCATCATGATAGTGCCACTGCCGCCGAGCGCGATGCGCGCATAGCCCGAACCGGTAGCGACGACTTGTGGCGATGCGCCCATGAGTCGTAGAAGGTCGGGCGCATAGAAAACGCAGGGCAAGCCGATGAGCAGGGAAGTGGCAAGGCCGAGAATGATGGCCTGAACTCCAGCGACGGCTGCGCCTTCGGGATCTTTTTCGCCGATGCGGCGGGCGACCATGGCGGTAGTGGAAAGGCTCAAGCCGAGTCCGATCGCAAAGACCAGGCTAAGTAGGGATTCCGTTAGACCAACCGTGGCTACGGCATCGGCGCCGAGGCGGCCAACCCAGAAGACATCGACGACGGCGAAGAGCGATTCCAGCACCATTTCCAGAACCATGGGAATGGCTAGAAGGAGAATGGCGCGATTCAAATTGCCGGTGGTGAAGTCCTGATGCGAGCCGCGCAGCGCTTCGCGGACTGACGCCCAGAAAGAAGGCGGTGGCGACGACTGCGTGGCAACAGCAGTATTCTCTGGCGTTGGCATGAAGACCTAAGCATTTCTGCGCGAGGACACCGCAATATGCGGCACCGGCGCGGTTGTAGAACAATTTGAGTTGAAAAAACGGGAAAAGTTAGAGAACTGGACGCGACTTAGAGCGAAACAGCGGTACGAGGGATGAACATGTTCACGTCCTTGCGACCAAACCGAAGACCTAGATCCTTATTCCGTAACGACATCGTACCGCAAGGACTGTAGGTGATGCCACGGAAAAAACATGCAAGGCGGGTTGCGGCCTCAGGGATATTACCCATTGCGTGAACGCGAGGTTAGCCGCGATATTCGAGCGAAGTTGTCAGCCCGCCTCCAGTAGAACCCAGCCAATGCGAAAAGCCCAGCCCGGGAGAATACAGATGGTTGTGGAACCGGGAATTCAGATTGCCGGGCATCTTGTGACGAGTTTTCAATTGTTGATTATAGGTGCGCTGTTGCTGTGCGCGGCGGCCATTCTAATGGGGTATCGGCGCGACTTAAAAGCAACGCTGCGGCAGTCGGCGGTTACCGATCGGCTGGCCGAAGACCTGAGCCGCATCGCCAACGCACTGGAGCGCATTGCCTACCAGCCGGCTGATTTTGCGATTCGTGACGCGGCGCGGCGTTCGGCGGAGAAGATGGGATCGCCGGTAGAAAAGGCGCCGGAGGTGGAGCCAGCCAGCGAAGAAGCGCACCGAGTCGCTTATTCGATTTTTGGCCGCTAGAGCGCAGCCCAAGCGGCAAAGATCAAAGGCACGGGCGCGTGTCAGTCCGGCGATTAGGCTCTCGGCTGGGTGTGGTAGAATAGTGAGTTTAATACACTCAGCAATTTTTGAGAGAGCATGCCAGAACAGCCTATTCTTCTAGACACACAGTTTGACCCGGAAGACGAATACCGCCCGGAACCCGAACCAGAGCCAGTACCCCCGGCGTGGCTGGACGGGAGCCTGCGCATCGGCATTCACACCTCAATTTCCGGCAGCTATCGGAACGCGCTGGAATCGGCGCGCAAGCTCGGTTGCAACGCGCTGCAGATCTTTTCGGCGAGTCCGCGGATGTGGCAGGGCGGGCCGGCACGCATTCCGGAGGCCGACGCCAGCGTGTTTCGCACGCGGCGGGCCGAGCTGGGGCTTGGTCCGCTGGTGGTTCACGCCAACTACCTGATCAACCTGGCCGCAACACAGCCGATGCTGCGGACGCGTTCAATCCAAGCGTTTCATGACGAAATCGTGCGGGCGATTGCGCTGGGAGCGGATTTTCTGGTGGTTCATCCCGGTGCGCGGGGAGAGTCGAAGATTGAGTCGGCGATTGCGACGATCGTGGAGAGCGTCAAGCAGGCGGCGAAACGGGTGCCGATGCGGAATCTGCGCATCTTGATTGAGAACACAGCGGGTATGGGGTCGGCAGTAGGCTCACGGCTGGAAGAAGTGGGCGCGATTGTGAGTGGCTTGGCAGGACTGGATGCGGGTGCTTGCCTGGATACGGCGCATCTGTTTGCGGCGGGATATGACGTTTCGACCGAGGCCGGGCTGGAAGCGACGATTTCCAAAATTGAAGACACGATCGGACTGGAAAAGGTGTTCGTGTTTCACGTGAACGACTCCAAGATTCCTCTGGGTGGCCGCGTGGACCGCCATGCGCACATCGGGGAAGGCAAAATCAAGTCTGACGCGTTCGCGCGAATTTTGAAGCATCCGCGGCTCGGATGCGATCTGGCGACCGGACTGCCCGGGCGTGTGTTTTTGCTGGAGACGCCGATTGAAGATCCGGGTGACGACCGGCGCAACGTGGCGAAGCTCTGGGAGCTTTCCGGAGTGGAAGGGCCGGGAGCAGAAAAGGGCTATTCGATGCTGACCGCGGCACTGAAAAAGAAGCTGGTCGCCCGGAAAAAAGAGGCCCGCAAAGTGGCTAGCGCGGCGGCGCGCAAGAACGCCTCCAAAGGTATTCGCAAAGTTAAAAAGGGATAAGGCGAGTGGCGGAGCAGAATCCAAAAGCAGGATACGAACCGCAAAAGATCGAAGCCAAATGGCAAAAGCGCTGGGAAGAAGCGCGCGTTTTTGAGTGCGAAGCCGACCCGAGTAAGCCGAAATATTACGTCCTGGAAATGCTGCCGTACCCCAGCGGGACGCTGCACATGGGACACATGCGCAACTACACGATTGGGGATGTGGTGGCTCGCGTGAAGCGCATGCGCGGCTTCAACGTGCTGCACCCGATGGGTTGGGACGCGTTTGGCCTGCCAGCGGAAAACGCGGCGATCAAGAACCACACCCACCCGCGCGTCTGGACCAACAACAACATTGCGGAGTTTCAGCGAACGCTACGACGGTTTGGGTTCAGCTATGACTGGCGGCGCGAAATTTCGACATGTGAGCCGGAATACTACCGTTGGAACCAATGGTTTTTTCTGCGGATGCTGGAAAAGGGCCTGGCATTTCGCAAAAAAGCGCCGGTGAACTGGTGCCCGAAGTGCTGCACGGTGCTGGCGAACGAGCAGGTTATCAAGGGCTACTGTTGGCGGCATGAAGATACGCTGGTGGAGACGAGGGATCTGGAACAGTGGTTCCTGCGCACGACGGCGTACTCGGAACAATTTCTGGAAGACTTCAAGCTGCTGGAAGAGGGCTGGCCTGAGCGTGTTATCACGATGCAGCGCGAGTGGATTGGCAAGTCGCGCGGCGCGAATGTGAAGTTCGCGGTGGCGAATTCGTCCGGCGGCGAGACGATCGAGATTTTTACCACCCGCATCGACACCATTTACGGGGCGAGCGCCATGATTCTTGCGCCGACCCATCCGATGGTCGGGCCGCTGCTAGAGAATTCTCCCGAACGCGCAAACGCGGAGCCGCTGCTGGCGCAGATGCGGCAGACTTCGGTGAAGACGGCCGACCTCGCGACCATGGAGAAAGTGGGCTTTTTTACCGGCCGCTACGTGCTGAACCCGTTCAGCGGCGAAAAGCTGCCTGTCTGGGTCGGCAATTTTGTGCTTATGGGCTATGGGACCGGCGCGATCATGGCGGTTCCCGCGCACGACCAGCGCGACTTTGAGTTTTGCCGGAAGTACAACTTGCCGGTGCGTGTGGTGATTCAGCCGGTATCTGCGGAAACGCTCGACGGCGCGACGATCAAGGCCCCTTTCGAGGAGCACGAAGGCGGCAAGCTGGTAAATTCGGGACCGTACGACGGCCTGACGCCAGACACGGCCATCGAAAAAATGACTGCCGACGCTGAGGCCGAAGGGTTTGGCAAAGGCACGGTCGTTTACAAATTGCGCGACTGGCTGATTTCGCGGCAGCGTTACTGGGGCACGCCGATTCCGGTGGTGTATTGCGAAAAAGATGGCATGGTGCCACTGCCGGACGATCAGCTACCGATCGTTCTGCCGGAAAATATTAGGTTGACAGGCGAAGGCGCTTCGCCGCTGGCGACAACACCTGAGTTTGTAAATACGAAGTGTCCGAAGTGCGGTGGTCCAGCTCGCCGGGACACCGATACGATGGATACTTTCGTCGACTCATCGTGGTATTTCTACCGCTACTGCGATCCGCACAACAGCAAAGCGCCGTTTGATGCGGCGAAGGTCGGCTATTGGTTTCCCATCGACCAGTACATCGGCGGCATTACGCACGCAATTCTGCACCTGCTCTATTCGCGCTTTTGGTGCAAAGTGATGCGCGATCTGGGACTTGTACGGCACGAGGAGCCGATTACGCGTCTGTTCACGCAGGGGATGGTGCTGAAGGGCGGAACGGCGATGTCCAAGTCCAAGGGCAACGTCGTCGGAGCTCACGAAATGGCCGACAAATACGGCGCGGACACGGGGCGCCTTTATACGCTGTTCGCGACGCAGCCGGAAAAGGATTTGGAGTGGAGCGAAGAGAGCATTGACGGGGCTTGGCGTTTCCTTAACCGTGTGTACCGTTTGACGGAACGGCATGCCGACCTATTGAAAGTCGTCATGGCCAGTTCCTCTCTCGGAAGCTCCGCTACGGACAAAGAAAAGAAACTGTTGCGCAAAGCGCACCAGACACTGCAGCGTGTGACGTCCGATTTCGAAACGCGGTGGCATTTCAATTCCGCCATCGCGCTAATCATGGAACTGACCAACGAAATTTATGCTTGCGAGCCGCTGGAAGACGGCGTGCGTCCAGAGATTCGCAAAGAGGTGCTGGAACTCCTGACACTGATGCTCGCACCTATGACTCCGCACATCGCGGAGGAAATGTGGGAAATCCTCGGCCATTCCGGCGGCCTGTGGAGCGTGAGCTGGCCTGCGGCCAACGCCGAGCTTGCTAAAGACGACGAAGTAGAAATCCCGGTGCAGATCAACGGCAAGCTGCGTAGCAAACTGAAGGTGCCGGCTGGAATCGGCCAGGAGGAGATCGTGAAACTTGCTACCTCCGATCCCGCGATTGCTTCCCATCTCGATAGCAAGCGCGTCGTTAAAGTCATCTATGTTTCCAACAAGTTGCTAAATCTCGTTGTCGCCTAGGAGCCACATGACCCCCGAGGCCGCCATGAAGAAAGACCACAGCAAACCAAAATCGGAGCTGGGGGGAGTCGTGGTACTGGACTTCGGCGGGCAGTACACACAACTGATCGCGCGGCGCATCCGCGAGCAGCAGGTCTTCAGCGCCATCGTGCCGTGCACGGCCAGCCTTGACGAAATCCGCGCCTATGAACCAGCCGGCATCATTCTTTCTGGCGGGCCTAGTTCCGTGTACGACGAAGATGCACCCAAGTGCGATCCCGCGGTTCTAAGTGCCGGAATTCCTGTGCTGGGCATCTGTTACGGCATGCAATGGATCACCCGGATCCTCGGCGGAAAGGTCGAACCGGCGGGGCGTCGCGAGTATGGCCGCGCTGAGTTCGCTACCGAGGCGGTGGAAGACGGGGAACTCTTTCGCGGCCTGCCGGGAAAACTAAGAATCTGGAACAGCCACGGCGACCATGTGTTGGCGGTGCCGGCGGGGTTCCGCACGACCGGGAAGACGGAAAACGCCATCGCGGCCATTCAAAATATAGAGAAGCGCATCCATGCGGTGCAGTTTCACCCCGAGGTGAAACACACCGAACAGGGAACCGCCATCCTGCGCAATTTCCTGTTTGCAGTGTGCAAAGCCGAACCGAAGTGGAGCGGGTCAGCTTTTGTCGAAGAGACTACGCAGGCGATCGCACGCAGGGTGGGTGACAAGCAGGTCATCTGTGCGCTAAGCGGGGGGGTGGATTCCACGGTCGCAGCGGTGTTGGTTCATCGCGCGATTGGCGGACGCCTGACCAATGTCTTTGTCAACACCGGGCTTTTGCGTAAGAACGAATTCGAGGACACCCTCAAGATGTATCGAGAGCGGCTTGGGCTGCAGGTCGTCGGAGTGGATGCCACAGATCGCTTCCTGGGGCAGCTGGCAGGAGTCACCGATCCAGAAGAAAAGCGCAAACGGATTGGGCGGGAGTTTATCGCGGTTTTTGCCGAACAAGCCGAGCGCTTGCAGCGCGAAGCCGGGCATGACATCGCGTTTCTGGTGCAGGGCACCCTCTACCCGGATGTGATTGAATCTGTTTCGGTTAAAGGCCCTTCGGCCACCATCAAAACCCACCACAACGTGGGGGGGCTGCCCGAAAAGATGCCCTTCGCCCTGATCGAGCCATTGCGGGATTTGTTCAAGGATGAAGTACGGCGGATCGGCCGAGAACTAGGTTTACCGGATGAGATATTGCTGAAACATCCGTTTCCGGGCCCTGGACTGGCTGTGAGAGTACTGGGAGAGGTAACCCCTGAG
>DASSYL010000168.1:0-4149 GCA_035703315.1 Candidatus Acidiferrum sp.
AAAGTTTCAACACCACGGTCACCAACGGACAGATCGTCATCGAGTTCGATAAGCTCGTCGAGAATCCCAAGATCAACGCCATCGAGATTCTCCCGCTCGCCAATTCGCCGCTCATGACCCTCAAGTTCAGCTATCCCGACGGCACTCCGGTGACCGGCACGCTGAACTACGCCATGTCCACGTCCTTGCTTTCCGTCGGCGGCCATTTGCCGCTTATCAATGGCCAGGCCACCTGCGTGCTCGCTTCTTCGCCGGCCGTGCTCGGATTGATCGGCCAGACCCAAGTGGTGATGAACCTGACCGATACCACGGGCAATATGGTGTGGCAAATCTCCCTGGGCGTGAATCCTGCGGACGCCAACTTGTCGTCCGTGCAGAACTCCACGCTCAACGTGGTCTTGCACAAACCCTGATTTTCAGGGAGGCCCCGTTTTTCTGAGAGGAGTCGCGCCGCTATCGGCGCAGTTCGCCGGCCGCATTTCCGGTTGCCGTCTTCGCAGGTGGAGGCGCGGCGGGAGGTGCGGCCGGCTTCGCTCTTGGCGCGCCCGGTTCATCCTCAGTCGGCGCCGTATCCGGGGTGTCCACGCGAATCTGATGCTCCAGAGCCTGCTGTTCGAGCGGCACTACGTTTTGAAAGTCCAGCACCGGCATCCCCGCGAGCCCGTTCTGCATGAATTGCAGCCAAATGGGCAGTGCCGCTCGCGCTCCGGTCTCCTTCTTTCCCAGCGAAATCTGCTTGTCGTCGTAACCAACCCAAACTCCCGCCGTCACCTGCGGCGTAAATCCCACAAACCACGCGTCCGTGTAGTCCTGCGTCGTTCCCGTCTTTCCCGCCGCCGGCCTCTTCAACGCTTTTGCTTCAATGCCTGTCCCAAACTGAATGACTTCTTCCAGCATCGCCGTCATCGTCCGCGCCACGTCCGGCGACACTACCTCATGAATCGATGGCCGCGCTTCTTCCAGCAACGCTCCGTCGTAACTCGTGACGCGCCGGATCATGTGCGGATCTATTCGAATCCCGTCGTCCGGAAAAACCGTGAAAGCCGACACGTGCTCAACCAACTTCATGTCCGCCGAGCCCAATGCCAGCGGCAAATACGGCGGCAGTGGGGTGGTAATTCCGAACCGCTTGGCCGTTTCCACCACCGTGCTGATGCCCACTTTTTCCGCCAGCTTCACCGCGGGCACGTTGCGCGATCCCGCCAACGCACGCCGCAATGTAATCGTGCCCTCAAATTTCTCATCATAATTCCGCGGCGAATACGGCTGCCCGCCGCTGATGGTTGTAAACGGCGCATCCAATATGGTGTCGAACGGCGTCGATCCTTTTTCCAACGCGTCCGCATAGACGTATATCTTGAACGAGCTGCCCACTTGCCGGTACGCCTGTGTCGCGCGATTGAATTTTGAATCCTCAAAGCTGTAGCCGCCGACCAGCGCTTTGATCTCTCCCGTCGGATTGTCAATCGCCACCATCGCCGCTTGCGGAGCAGGCTGCTGCTCCAGTTGCACTCGCGCCGTCGACTCCCGCAGTTCTTGAATCGAAAACTGAGCCAGGTCTCCAACCTTCAATAGCTCCGACGCCTTCTTCCGCCCTGTCCACGCAAAATCGCTCGCCGAAATCACCGCGCGATACGCGCCGATCTTGATCGTCGCGTATTTGTCGTCCACTGCCATCACCAGGCCGGTGACGTAGCTTCCCTTTTCGATCGGCCGCCGCCAGTCGTCATCCTCATACGACTCGAGCGTTCCGAAATTGTCCTTCAATATATTCGGCAGCCCGCCGCGCCAGCCGTGTCGCCGGTCATACGCATGCAGCCCGTCGCGCACCGCCAAATTCGCAGCCTTCTGCATAGCGATATTCAACGTCGTATAGACGCGCAAGCCGCGCTCGTGTACCGCTTCCGTTCCATACGTGGATTCCAGATATTTGCGGATCTCCTCAAAAAAGTAAGGAGCCAGATCATTCCGCGGATACTGCACGTGCAAACCGAGCGGCGTCTTCCGCGCCGCCATCTCTTCGGTGGTATTGATCTTTCCCTCTTCCTGCATCCGGTGCAGCACCAGGTTCCGCCGCGACAATGCCAGTTCCGGGTTCAGCAGCGGCGAAAATTTCGGCCCGTTCACCATCCCTGCCAGCAGCGCCGCTTCCTGCAGCTTCAAATCCGTCACCGGCTTGCCGAAATAAAACTGCGCTGCCGCGGCAAATCCGTAATTCCCGTGCGCCAAATAAACCTGATTGGCGTACATCGTAAAAATCTGCGGTTTCGTATACCGACGTTCGATCTGCAGCGACAGCAGCATCTCCTGCATTTTTCTGCGAAAGCTGCGGTCGCTGCGGTCCAGAAAAAGGTTGCCCGCCAGCTGCATCGTAATCGTGCTGGCTCCCTCGGCTTTGCGGCCTTTCATCACATTGCGATACGCCGCTCCCGCAATGCGCGGAAAATCAATCCCCCAGTGATCCTCAAAATGCTGGTCTTCGATCGAAGTCACCGCATTGAACAAGATTTTCGGGCACTGCTCGTAGGTCATCAGAATGCGCCGTTGCAGCGCAAAACTCCCCACCATCTGCCCGTCGTCGGCGTAAATCTCTGTAACCACATTGGGACGGTAGGTCTCGAGCGCGCGAATTTCCGGCAAATCGCTGGCGTACACAAACAGCAATCCGCACCCAGCGCCCAGAGCAATGGAGCAAAGCAGCAGGAAGGCCAGCGCCACGCGGTCAATCAGTTTCCACCCGCGCAGCCGCAATGTGATCGGTGGCAGACTCAGCATCGAAACTAAATTTTATCGCAGAAGGAGTAGGGCTTTGTGTTTCTTCGCAGGCCCGTCGCCTGATGAATAAGAGCTGCTCACTCTGGCCCGGAAATGCCCGTTCCCGTTGCGGAAGAACCAAGCTCACTAAGAGCTTTGCGGCGCGGACCAGGGGTGTGGCTTCGGCGCTTCCTGGAACGCAAACACAGTCATCACTAGCGCCAGTAACACAAGCGCGCCATCCCGCAGCACCGTCATAATCGTCAACGGTTCCGGTGTCCCAAAACAACCGCAATTAATGTCCATGTGCAGCAGGTAGGCCCGCGTCACCACGATCAGAAACCCGACCAGAATCACGCTCACCATCGTTGCCCAGATCCGCAGTCGCCACCCGATCAGCAGCAGCAATCCCAGCACAATCTCCACAAACGGCAAGGTATGCGCCACAAACGAAGATTCCGCCGCACCCAGCACTTTGTAGGACTCCACCTGAAACGCAAACGTCGAAAGATTCGCGGAAACCGAAAATTTCAGCATGAACCAGGGCCACAGGTTGTGGTTCGGATAAGTTAGTTTCGCGTAGCCGGCATAAACAAAAATCCCGCCAATCAGCAAACGCCCAAGCCAGATCACCGCGCGCCGGAAATTCAATGGACTCGATTGCATCATCGTGGCTCTCGTTAGAAGGCCGTAGGCTTACTTTTGCGAGAGCAGCTGATCTAAGAACGAGTGCAGCACGTCGTAGCTCACGACGCCCACCACCGGATACGTCTGCCCCTTGTAGCGAATCACTGAAGTTGGCGTCTGGTTGACGTTGTAGCCTTTGCCGAGCGCCACATCCTTTTCGATTACCGCGTCCAGCGAAGTGCCTTTCGCCACCGCCCGTATTTTTGTCATTTCCGCGGCACTCAGAGCACCGGCCAGCGTTCCGTCCACATCGCCGCTCTGTTCCCACTTTTCTTGATTGTCGAACAGCGCCTTCTCCGCCTGCTCACCTTTACCCAGTTGCGCCGCTGCCCGCACATACCGCGCCGCAATCTTCGAATACGCATGCATCGGCAGCGGGAAATCCCGGTGAATCAGGTACACCTTGTTCGAGTTTACGTAGTTGTCCAGCAGCAGCTGGTTCGTCGTCTTATAAAGCTGCTTGCACGCTGGGCACTGAAAATCGCTAAACACTTCTAGCGTAATGGGCGCATTCTTCGAACCATAGGCCCGCCGTGGATCGACGTCTGTAACACCGGTACCTTGGCCCGGCGCAGGAGCTGGATGGGAAGCGGCTGAGGTCACAGGCTGCGAAGTGGGAGCGGACGTCGTCTCCGCCACGGGCGCCGGGACAGTCGCCGTAGGCATCGAAGCAGCTTCTACTTCAGAAGCCATGGCCGGGGCATCATC
>DASSYL010000204.1:0-8507 GCA_035703315.1 Candidatus Acidiferrum sp.
AATGGGTGTCGAGATGCCCGGTGGCAGTGCGGAACATCTCCTTGGGATTGCCCTCTGCGTCGAGGCGGGCTTCGCGAAAACCCTGGTTGGCGTGCTGATAGTCCGCGGTGAAATCCAGATTGTGCTGGATCAGCGGGGCCCGGGCAAAAGCATAGTAACCGACGCCGTCGCCGCGAACCCAAGGATTAACCAGGGGCAGTGAAATAACCAGCAAGAGAAGCAAAATGCGCGGGGGAAATTTGCGAAAAAGCGAAGCTTGGGATTTTGCGTCGTTCAAACGTTCCACTGCGGGCCACTCCCCTGGAGAGCATCTGCAGGATCCCAGCCGTTGACCCGGAATCGCCAGCTTGGCTTCTTACAGTTTGTGTAACTTAAATTAAATCGAATCGGCTGCATGTAACAGCCGAGCGTTTCTAGAGCGCGGTTCAAGCGCGGGTGCTTGAAACCTCACTCGACCGCGACGCGGCCCTTTTTTCGCTCAAGTAGCGCGACACGCGGTCAATGATTTCTTCCAGTTTGGTTTGCGGGCGGAATCCCGTCAAGGAAACAAGTTTATCTACAGAAGGAACGCGCCGCATCATGTCCTCAAAACCCGGTTCGTAGGCCTGGTCGTAGGGAACGAAGGTGATTTCGGAGGAGCTCGCAGTGCGGGCGCGAACGGTCCGCGCCAAGTCGCCGATGGAAATTTCCTCGGTATTACCGATGTTTACGACTTCGCCGATCGCGTGCTCGCTATCCATCAGGCGTACCAGCGCCTCAACGGTGTCGCGCACATCGCAGAAGCAGCGCGACTGAGTGCCGGAACCGTAGACGGTAATCGGCGCATTATCCAATGCCTGCTTTACGAAGTTCGGAAGCACCATTCCGTAGCGCCCGGTCTGGCGCGGTCCTACCGTGTTGAACAGCCGTACCACGATTACCGGGACTTTGCGTTCGCGCCAGTAGGAAAGGGCCAGAAATTCGTCCAGGGCTTTAGAAGCAGCGTAGCTCCAGCGGCCTTTGGTGGTGGGACCGAGAACAAGGTCGGCCTCTTCGCGAAACGGCACCTGCGTACTCTTGCCGTAGACTTCGGAAGTGGAAGCGGTCAGCACGAGCTTACGCTTTTTTTCCGCAGCTTCCAGAATGATCTGGGTGCCGTTGACGTTGGTCTCGATGGTGCGGACGGGGCTTTCGACGATCAGGCGAACACCAACGGCCGCGGCGAGATGAACGACAACGTCGGCGTCGTCGACCAGTTCCGCAATCAGACGCCGATTTTCGATAGCGTCGAGGTGATACTCCATCCGCTCGTTGGATTTCAGGTGGCGAATGTTCTCCATGCTGCCGGTGGAAAGATTGTCCAGCAGCACCACCTGGTCGCCGCGATCCAGCAACCGCTCGGCAAGATGCGACCCGATGAAACCGGCGCCGCCCGTAATCAAATAGCGCACGAAGCCTCCCGCAGTAAATTAGAGTGATTGTGAATCGTCGTCTTGGGCATATTTTGCGCTGGACGATTCCGCTGAACGATCGTCTGCGGACGAGTATAGCTCGGCAGCTTCCTGCGGCCCATAGCCGTAGGAATAAGGATAGTAGCGATAAGAATAGTAGTAGTCGGGCGCGCTGGAATCGACTGCATTGAGCACCACGCCGAGCAGCCGGCACTTTACGCTGATCAACAAGTCGCGAGTGCGGGTGAAAGCTTCCTTGGGCGTTTCGCCGCTGCGCACCACCAACAGGACGCCGTCGGTCTGTACGGAAACGATGACCGCGTCGGTCGCCGCCATGATGGGAGGCGAATCGATGACGATGAATTTATACTGGCTCCGCAACTGCCGGATGGCATCCGGCAGTTTATGGGAAGAAAGCAAGTCGGCGGGATTAGGAGGCAACGGGCCGGTGGGAATCGCCACAAGGTTAGGAATGGCCGGATGCGGCACGGTGACCAAGTCCAGGCTGGAAACACCGGCGAGATACGAACTCAGGCCGGCATACTTGCCTTCGGTGAGGTTCAACAGGCGGCCGACGCCCGGCTTGCGCAAATCCGCATCGATCAACAAAGTGCGATCGCCCAACTGGGCGAGCGTGACCGCCAAATTTGCCGCAGCCGTTGTCTTTCCTTCACGCGGCAACGCGCTGGTAACCAGAATGACCTGAGGGGGGTGCCCGGCCTGGGACAAAAGCAGCGAAGTGCGCAGGGCACGGAACGCTTCGGACATCTGCGATTTCGGCAAATGCTGAGCCACCAGTTCGATACGTTTTTCATGGCCGTTGACCGAGGCGCCGCCCAGCAGCTTGCCCTTTCGGGTGGTACCGTTGTCGTCCGTAAACGCGGGAACCACCGCGAGCGAGGGCAGGCGAGCCAATGTTTCCACGTCGTCCGGAGTTTTGACGGTATTGTCCAGATATTCGCGCAACAAGGCTAAACCGATGCCACCCACCAAGCCGACCAGAAACGATAGGGCAATATTGCGAGTCTTGGCCGGGCGCGTGGGCGTGGAAGGAACCATGGCGGGGTCCACCCAGCGGATATTGGAAGATTTGAGGCCTGCCGCTAGCGTGGCTTCTTTCAATTTGGTAAGCAGGCCGTCGTACATGGTCTTGTTGCCTTCGGCGTCGCGCTTCAAGATGTTGTACTCGACCATGCTGGCGGCCATCAGATTCACTTCGTTTTTCTGTTCGTTTAGGGCTTCTCCGAGCAACCCTTCACGCTGGCGGGCGGCGTTGTAATCGTTGCCCAGCGCTTCCAGAATGTTCCGCTTCTCGTTGTTCATCAGAGCGTCGAGTTCTTTTAACTGCGCCTGGAGGCGTTTTACTTTGGGAAAATTCGGCCCGTACTGGTTGAGAGCATCCACAAACTGCGAATACTGTTCGGAGCGCTTCCTGCTCAGATCCTGCAGCATGTTGTTTTCGCGAAGCTGCGGTACCGCGTCAATGTTGCCTGCTTTGGCGAACTCGTATAGCGCTTCCCTGCGCATGCGATCGCTTTGCGCACCAGTCAATTCCTTGTTCAGGTCACTCAGGCGCTGGGTAGTGATGTTTTGTCTGTCGTCCAGTTCCCAGATCTGGTGCTGCCGCTCGTAGGCCAGGCGCGCGTCCTCGGAGTTTTGTACCTTGACTTTCAATTCGCTCAACTGGTCGGTAAGCCACGCGGTGGCTTTAGCGGTCGCATCGTACTTGCTGCGAAAATTCTGCTCGATGAAGTTGGAGATGTGCGCGTTCAGGATTTGCGCGGCCAGGTCGGGGCTGGTGGACTCGAAACTCACGTCCAGCAACCGGCTCTGCGGCACGCGCTTCACGGCCAGGCTGCCGAGAAAGGCGCCCAGTTCCGGCGGGCGCTTGTGGTTGGCTAGACTGCCTGAAGTAATTGCTTCGGACGACGAACCTCCCGGCAACAACTCGGAGTGCGGAATCAACCCGCTGTTGCGAATGGTCTGCAGCGCCAGCGTTTCGCTGGTCAGCACGCGCGATTGCGTCTCGATGTAGTTATCGAGGTCCATCATATAATCGTAAGAATCGGCGCCCTGAAACGGCAGGAAGTTCGAGTTTTCACGATCAATTTCGATGCGAGCGGTCGCCGTGTACACGGGCTGCATGCGAAACGTCGCGATCGAAACGATAGTGACAACAGCCAGCAAGAACGACAAGATCAGCCACTGGTGCTTCCGCAGGATCAGCAGGTAGTCATATAGATGCGGTTCGCGCGGAGATAAGTCCAGAGAGGGAAAGCGCGGCGGCATGACTTCCATTGCGCCCGCCGCGGCTTCGCGAGGAACCAGTTTATTGTCGTCCGTCATCAAGGTTCCCTTTGATCCCTTAGTCGTGCTGAGCGATCCGGTAATAAACCACGGCTGTGCCAACCCCGGTAGCAATTTCCGCCGCCCGGATCAAGGCCGCTTTAGCGGAGCTCGGCGGAACGTAAAGAATGTCGCTGGGCTTCAATTGCACATCTTCCGATTCGCGTTTCACAATTTTGGCCAGGTCCACCGGAATTTCCTGCTGCTTTCCATTTTGGTCCTTGCGGATGATTACGGCACGATCCTTCTTGGCGACAGTGGTTGTTCCTCCGGCCAGTGCCAGGATCTTCAACGTCGAAAGCTGTGCCCGATCATTGGTGGCAACGAAACCGCCAGGCCGAACCACGGCACCTAGGGCATAGACAATGCCCGCATGCGGCACAGTTACAACGTCGCCGGATTGCAACGGAATATTGTTTTGTGTGTCGCCGCGTTCCAGAATTTCGGAAAGATTGACGGTGATGGTATTGGGCAAGGGCGCGGCATCCGACGCATTCAAAGGTGGCGGAGTAGCGGCGATCTGCGCACTCGATGCGCCCTGCTGCGCGGTTCTATCAGTTCCCGGCGAGGCCTGCCTGGCGACGGAGTCGCTTGCACCCGTGGAGGGTAGTTGCGGCTGAGCAGCGGCTGTACTGGATTCGGCAGCGGGCTGCGAATTGCTGGGATTCGCCGCGGGATCCGCGATTTCGGGCCCGATTTCGGGAGGCTCGGCTGCCGTCGAAGCTCCGCTATCAGCTACCTCTTGCCGAGTGATGATCACCGTGTCGCCGGCATCGTTGGTTATGCCTCCTGCCTCGGCCAGCACTTCGATCAGAGTGACCGGACGATCCGCTTGATAAACCATCGGATGAGTGACAGCGCCAACCACAGCGATAGTCTTGCTCTTTTTCTCTTTAACGGAAACCAGCACCTGCGCATGGGAAACCAAGCCGTTGGCTTCCAGCACTTCCGTGATTTTCTGCTGGACCTGCATTTCAGTCAGGCCCAGTACATGCAAACGGACGGGAACGAGAGGAATGCCGATGGTGCCGGTTTGGCTGACCCGCACCTCGCGCGACAGCTCGGGCACGTCGAACACTTCCATGGCGATCACATCGCCGCGGCCTACCACGTAATCATGGGGAGGTGTGCGCGTGCTCTTGGAAAGCTCCAAAATTCGCTGATTGGCTTTTTGCTGCGTTTCGAGCTCTGGTTCGACAGGATTCTGGGGCGGAATCTGGGCGCAAATCTGCGCTGCCTGCGCAAGCGTCCAGGCGAGGCCACCGACCCTTAGACACCACAACGCACGGCCCAGATTACCGGGCACTCTTCCCAATGACCCCACCGGGCGATTATACAGCGGCCAACCGTAAGTCAACGTAGGGATTTAACAGTACGCCAGAGGTTCGAATATCTAACGATCGCTAAACTTTGTGCGTCGGCTGCGAATTCCTTAGAATTGGTGCGGAGAATCCCATGGATCTTAGAGCCGTTCAGAAACCGCTGAAAGAAAAGTATCGAAGCGAGCCAACGTCCTCGTTCATTACGTTGCGGGCAAAGGGAAGCCAGACCGAGCTGCCCATAGCCTGCGCTGTCGATATCGGTCGAGCCGTTTACGACGCGCAAGCGCACTTGGGGGTCGGCGGCGCGGGCACCTCGGCGTGTTCAGGCGATTTGCTGCTGGGCGCGCTGGCTGCTTGCGCCCAGATCACATGCCAGATGGTGGCAACCGCCATGGGCATTCCGACCGAACGAATTGAAGTGACCATAGAAGGCGACATGGATCTTCGCGGCACGCTTGGCATCGCTAAGGAAGTTCCCGTGGGTTTTCAAAGCATCCGGCTTCGTTTTGACGTAGTCGCGCCCCAGGCTACACCCGAACAACTGCGCGCCTTATGCGAAAAGACCGAGCAGTATTGCGTGGTCTTTCAGACGTTGGTCCATCCGCCAAAACTCCAGTCCGTTTGGCCAGGGACACGATAACTGGTCGCAGTTCATTGCAATGCGAGAGTTCGGCCAACAGCCGGCAATCAGCGTTGCAGCCGCACTTCTTTTTCGAGATATCCATTTAAATACTCTTGTGCTGCCCGCAGCGCATGGTCTGTCTTTTCCAGACGGCTCAGCATGATGGCGCCTTCGAGAGTCGCAATCATCACGGTCGCCACTTTCCTGGCGTCGGTGCCCGGGCGAACTTCATGCTTCCTGATCCCCGTGCGAATTGTCTTCATGACCTGATTGCTCCAGCCCTGCAAAGCCTGGCGGACTCGTTCGCGCAAAACGAAGTTCCCATCGTCGCTGTCCACCGCGGTATTCAGTAAGGGACAGCCGCCCGGCACCTCGCCGCGCCGCTCCACGAAATTCACGATCAGCTGTTGCAGCCAATCCACACTGTTTGTGACAGACTCCAGGCCGCGCGTGCGCGCTGTCCACGCCTCTTGCCAGGCAAAATCAAATGCCTCCGCGGCCAGTTGTTCCTTGCTCGAAAAGTGGCGGTAAATGCCGCCTTTTTCCAGCCCTGTCGCCTTCATCAGGTCGGATAGCGCCGCGCCTTCGTAGCCCCGCTGGTTAAAGATGGGCGCGGCCTTGCGAATGATCTCCTGCCTGGTTTGCTCGCCTTTGCCCATGTCGCTCTCCATCCCTGGCCTGCGACCGATTGGTCGCTTCCTGCATCTTACCAGACGCCGTTAGAGACCGTGCGGTCTCTTTATTGAACGGCCCAGGCGACTGGCCATGAGCTCCATGTCTGCATCCGTTTCCACGCCGTTCCTCGCCGCCGAGCGCCGGGCCGTCGATCCCTGGATCATCGCAGTCACGGTGACACTTGCGACTTTCATGGAGCTCCTCGACACGGCCATCGCCAATGTCGCGCTCCCTCATATAGCGGGAGGCCTGGCGGTCAGCTACGACGAGAGCACCTGGGTGCTCACCAGCTATCTGGTTTCGAACGCCGTGGTCTTGCCGCTTTCCGCCTGGCTCAGCCGCGCTTTCGGCCGCAAACGCTACTACATGCTGTGCGTACTGCTGTTCACGGTGAGTTCGCTGCTTTGTGGCCTTGCGCCTTCGCTGAGCTTGCTCATTCTATTCCGCGTATTGCAGGGGGTCGGAGGCGGCGGTCTGGCTCCGGTGGAGCAGGCGATTCTGGTGGATACCTTCACTCCGCAGAAGCGCCCGGCCGCGTTCGCGCTTTATAGCATGGCCATCGTCACCGCTCCGGTGATAGGGCCGCCGCTCGGTGGATGGATTACCGACAATTGGAGTTGGAGATGGATCTTCTTTATCAACATACCGATCGGCATCGTGTCTCTCTTTCTCACCAACCGCCTCGTTTCTGATCCGCCTGAATTCACGCGCGAGGTACAGGCGGCGCGGAAGGACGGAAAGCTTCGAATTGATGGTGTCGGAATCTTGCTGATTGCGCTTGGTTTCGCCTGCCTTGAAGTGGTCCTGGATCGGGGCCAGACCGAAGATTGGTTCGAAAGCAATTTCATCCTGGTCTTTTTCACCATCGCGGTCGTCGCGCTTTTGCTTGCCGCGATCTGGGAATGGCGGCATCCGGATCCGGTGGTGGAAATTCGTCTGTTGGCCGATCGGAATTTTGCCATCGCCAATTTTTACTATTTTTTGTTCGGCTTTGCGCTGTTCGGGTCCACCGTTCTAATCCCACAAATGCTTCAGTCGCTTTACGGCTACACCGCAACCGATGCCGGCCTGGTCCTCGGCCCCGGCGCTATGGTTATTGTGGCGCTTGCGCCGGTCATCGTCCGCATTCTTCCCAAAGTCGGCGTCCGGCCTTTGATCTTCGTTGGCTACGTGATTTTCGCGGTGGCTATGTGGAAATACGCGGCGCTCGATCCTGGCACCAACTACAAACACGTCGCCCTCTTGCGCGCGCTACAGGGGCTCGGCATCGCTCCGCTCTTTGTTCCGGTCAGCCAGCTTGCGTATTCATATCTGCCCAAAAACAAGAACAACAAAGCGTCCAGCCTCACAAACCTATTTCGCAATCAGGGTGGAAGTTTCGGCATCGCCTTTGTCACTACGCTGCTGGCGCGGCGCACGCAGTTTCATCAATCGGTTCTGGTCGCGCACGCTACGCCGTTCGATCCGTTCTTCCGGCAAAAACTCGCCGCGCTGACCGGCTACTTTTCGTCCCATGGCTTTACGCTTCCCGACGCAGCGCTGCATGCGAAAGCGCAACTTGCCCACATCTTGCAACAGCAGGCGGCTTTGCTTGGTTTCCTCGACTGTTTCTGGTTGCTGGGCTGGGCTTGTCTGCTTGGTGCGCCTTTGGTCTTCTTTACGCGAAAAATTCGGTCCGCTCCAAGCGGCCCAGCTCACTAAAAATGGAAAAACCTTACGCGGCAGGCGCGGGTTCGGCGGCTGTCTCCGCGTGTCTCGCAACGCGCGCCCTTCTTCGCCGGTCTCCTTCAGGCCTGGTTTGTGGGATCTCCGCCGTGGCCAGCAGACTCATGAGCAAAAACAGAAGCAGGTTCGAAGGGATGTGGAGATTGAAGTCCACCAGGCTGTGTACCAGCAATCCGCAACACGCCGTCCACCCGCACAACCGCAAGGTGTTTGCCAGCGAATTGCCCTCGATTTGCAGAAAGCGAAGCGCACGGATGAACAGCACGCCCAAAAACCACGCGCAACAGAGCCCTCCGATGATGCCCGTCTCCGCGAGCGCTTCCAGGTAATCGTTGTGAGCGTGATTCACGATTTTTCCGTCATACAACGTTTCATATGGCGGATAGA
>DASSYL010000224.1:0-8635 GCA_035703315.1 Candidatus Acidiferrum sp.
TTTCGCGCGGTACAACCACACTAATTTTGCCGCACCGGCCCGTCAAGCAGTTCTTCGCGGTTTTTTCGTGACTTCTAGTGTCGTCCATTTCAATATTACTCAAGATCAATGGTGTCATGACCCCGCGAGGACAGCAGTATCAAGAGAACGAACTCCGCCTAGATTGGGTCTTTGAGAATCAGCACTTTTGAAAAGGACTGAGGCAGTGGTTATGGTTAACTAGCCGCTTACTTCCACCACGATGTTCTGAAGCGCGCTCGTAAGTTGCCTGAAATCAGCGAGTTAGCTGCGGGTCCACAGCCTAGCCGCTCGCAGTGCGCCTGCCCTCCTGCCGACCAGCCCCTAGTGATCATGCGACAGCGCTTGCCTAGGAAGACCAGCCTTCGCCTCGTGCCGCAACCCGGCCAGCGCTCCCGCATCGTTCGGCACAAAGTAGCCCACCACAATTCCCATTGCCCCGTCGCGCAGCAGCCTCCCCGACGTGTTGTCATACGTAGCCGTAATCGTCAGCTTGTCGCCTGCCCGCAGTGCATACCCGCCCGTTTGCGGATACTTCTGCAAGAACAGCTCCACCGGCATGCCCATCAGCTGCCCGTGCTCATCGGTTTTCGCCGCCAGCGTCGCCACCGGCTCTTTCCCGCGCGAGTCCTCCAGCACCAGCAGCTTCGCGTAGTCGTGCATGTGCCCGCCCACTCCGAGCAGTACCCCGTCGTGCTTCACGGGGACGGTACCAACCTTTTTGCTCGGCCCGGCCGGCAAGTCATACCCCGAGTTGCCGCAGCTGCCTACGTCCATCCAGGCGGGATAGAAGCTCTTTACTGGAGCCGGCGATGCATCTCCCGAATACGGGATGGCGACTTCGAGATAAGCTTGCGCGTAAGCGTTCGGAGTTGGATTGTGAATCATCGTCTCAATACGGATCCGATCGCCCTTTTCCACGCGATAGCCAAAACCCGGCACCTGCGCCCAATCCGTCAGTTCGCCGCCCGCTCCAAAAATGTGTTCGTCCTTGTTCGGACAGAGAAAATCGGCTCGGTTCTCGTTCCAGAACGCAACGTGATGGAGCACCACGCCGGGCACCGCGGCGCCCGCGGCATCCACCAGCTTGGTGTGATAAGCCAGCAGCCATCCCGCATTCGCAATCGTCCACAGCAAATTCGCCGGCTGCGCCATTTTCATGTGCGAAGTATTCGCTGGCAAATTCATCGGCCCGATGCGCAACGTGATCGTGTGAGTCGTGGAGTCAGTCTTCGCGTCCAGCTTTACGCCCTTCGCTTTGGCGTGTTGCATGCCGCCCTGCATGAAGCCGTCGTGCTGCATGTGCTCCATTTGGCCGTTCATGTCATGCGGCTTCGACGCTGGCTTTTCCTGCGCGTACGCGGCACACCCGGCCAGAGCAAATGCTGCGACAAGTTGAATTCTCATGGGTCACCTCAGCTTCATCGCGATCTCTTTCAATCATACGCTCGGGCGCGAACGGCGGAGGAATGCCGCCTGATCGCAAGGAAGCTGTTGCCCGCATTCCGGGTCGGCCTGCGTTGTTATACTAAGTGCCGCGATTTTCTTGGCATGCGATTCCTGAATCCAACATTTTCCAAATGCCCCGGCGAGCCTTCGCATTTTTCATCCGTGGCGAGATTGGCCCGGCTCCTGATTCCTTGGATACTTTTCGCGCCGCTTGCGCTGGCACAAGAGTCGCACCCTCAGCCGCCGCCCCCGCCGCCCGGCGCCAGGACCGTGAAATGCGTCAACCGTGAAATTCCGCAATTCACAGATGTCACGGCAAAAGCCGGAATCGAGTTCAATCATGTTTCGGCTAGCGACAATCGCTACGTCGTCGAGTCCATGAGTGGCGGTGTGCTGCTGATTGATTACGATCGCGACGGCTATCCCGACATTTATTTCACCAACGCGCCGACGGTGGACATGGCTATCAAAGGACAAACCGCGCGTAGCGCTCTCTATCACAACAATCGCGACGGCACGTTCACCGATGTGACGGATAAGGCTGGACTGGCTACGCCGTGCTTTGCCATGGGCGGCGCCGTCGGCGATTACAACAACGATGGCTGGCCCGATCTGTACATTACTTGCCTCGGCGGCAACAAACTTTTCCGCAACAACGGCGATGGCACTTTCACGGATGTAACCAAACAAGCGGGCGTCGCCGATGGCCGCTGGTCCACTGGCGCTGCCTTTGGCGACTATGACGGCGACGGCTATCTCGATTTGATGGTCACCAACTACGTGGATTTTCATTTGAATGATTTGCCGGGTTTCGGCTCCGCGCCGAATTGCAAGTACCGCGGCATTGACGTACAGTGCGGCCCGCGCGGACTGAAAGGCGCTGGCGACGCGCTCTTTCACAACAATGGCGATGGCACGTTCACCGATGTTTCCAAGTCCGCTGGCGTGGAGGATGCCAACGGCTATTACGGGTTGTCCGTGATTTTTTCCGACTTGAACAATTCCGGCCGGCCGGATATTTATGTCGCCAACGACTCCACGCCGAAATTTCTCTACAAAAATTTGGGCGACGGTAAATTTCAGGAGATTGGCCTCGAATCCGGCACGGCCGTGAGCGAAGACGGCTCCGAACAAGCATCCATGGGTTTGGCCGTCGGCGATTATTTGCACAACGGGCTGCCTTCTCTTTTTGCCACCAATTTTTCCGACGAGTACAGCAACCTCTATCGCAACGACGGCAACTGGAGTTTCACGGACGTTTCCTACAAGTCGGGCGTCGCTCTGGCATCGCTGCCCTACGTGAAATGGGGAACTGTGTTTTTCGACGCGGATAACGACGGCTGGCTTGATTTGATGGTGGTCGGTGGCCATGTTTATCCGCAAGTGGACAAACTACCCTCCGGCGCGCGTTACAAGGAGCCAAAAGTTTTACAACTGAATCAAAAAGACGGAACGTTCTGCGACGCCAGCGATCAAGCCGGACCGGCGTTGCGCGTCCCACGCGTTTCGCGTGGCCTCGCGGCCGGCGACTTATTCAACGACGGAAATGTGGACATTGTCGTCGAGGATTTGGCCGGCGAACCGATGATTTTGAAAAACAACGGCGTGCCCGGCCGCCACTGGGTCAGCTTTGAGCTGCAAGGCACCAAGAGCAATCGCCTGGCAATCGGTGCGCGCGTCAAAATCGTCGCCGGAGGCATGACGCAGACCGAGGAGATCCACAGCGGCGGTAGTTATCTTTCGCAAAACGATCTGCGCGTGCACTTCGGTTTGAACACCGCCACAAAAATAGACTCCGTGGAAATTCGCTGGCCCGCCGGTAAAATCGAAACCCTAAAGAATCTCGACGCCGACAAATTTTATTCCGTCCTCGAAGGGCAGGGCACCGTCCCCGCCGAGAAAATCCGCCCTGCTATTTCTGGGCATGCCAAACGCTAAAGAGACTTGAGCCGGAGTTTCGTGGACGGTCTTTTCTATTACCACAACAATTTCAGGCCAAGCTGCACTTGCCGGGATGTGGTGGCAGTAGACGTGATCACTCCTGCCGTTGGCGACGGCCCTCCGGTCGCCGCGGCATAGACCACGGGGTTCGGCGTGTTGAAATTCGTGTGATTGAAAAGATTAAAAAACTCCGCGCGGAATTGCAGTTTCCAGCGCTCGCGAAACGAGAATTGTTTTGCCACAGACAGGTCTGTTTCGTACAGATGTGGCCCCGGCAAGGTGTTGCGGCCAACATTTCCGTAGGTGCCAGGCAGGGGCTGAGCAAACGCGTTTGCATTGAAGTATCGACTTGGCTCGCCCAAAATCACCGGACCGGTAAAATCCGGGTTTAGTGAGGGACGCACGGGGTTGCGAGTGTCACCGTCATTCGACGGGTTGTAAGAAAGTTGAGGCGTAAAGGGCAAACCCGACTGAAGGGTTTGTATGCCGCTGATCTGCCAGTCGCTGAGCAAATGATTCAACCAAGGCGTCTTGCTGGAGGCGAAAGGAAGGTTGTAGGTGGCGTTGAGGACTCCCGCATGGCGAATATCGAAGGACGCGCGACCGTAGTCAGCTTCTGGATCCAGCGGGTTCGCCACAAACGCGGGCGAGTTGATGGCTACGCTGGTGTTCATGTTGTCGCCGTCGTCGAGAGCCTTAGAAAAAGTATACGTCGCGCGGAATTGCAGGCTCTTGCCCAAACGCCGGTTTACGTCCACTTCCAAACCGTTATACGAGCTGATGCCTTCGGATAGCCAGTGCGTAGTGTTCCAGACGGCTTGGTTTGCGAGCGGAGCGTTCGCGGGGTAGTAAACCGCCCCGTTGGGATAGCCTTGGGGGCACGGCGATACGGGGCAAATGGTTACGGCCGGCAGGTTCACATCCGCGGAGAGCAACCCATGATAGCCATGAGAGCCGATGTAGCCGACGCCGAGAGAAGTCTTCGAGAGTATTTCCCTCTCGATTTTTAGAGACCATGATTCCACGGTTGGCGTTTTCAGGTCGGGTTGCACGCCGCTGGGAATTACCTTGGTGCCGGCATACGTTGCATCGGGCGAAATAGCCGAGAAGGGGATGTTCTTTACCGCGTAGACAGTGTTGAAAGGGCCGTTCTGATCCAAGCGGTAACTCAAATTGTCCAGCAGCGCGTAATACATTCCAAATCCAGCGCGGACAACCGTTTTTTGCGACCCAAACGGTGACCAGGCAAAACCAATGCGAGGTGAAGGGAGAAACTTCGCTCGATTTTCTGTAAATGCGGAACCACTCACCACCGGTTCCGTAAGGATCACGCCGTTCGCGTCGAAGAGATAGTTAGAGGCTCGTCCTTGCCTCTCATTCCACCCATTCGTCAATTCCGCTCTGAATCCGACGCGCAATTCGAGGGATGGCCCCAAGCGGATCGTGTCTTCCACAAAAAGGGCACTTTCGAGCGAACGCCACGACAGCGGCGTGCGGACAGGCGCGAAGGTGTACGTGCTGACCTGGCCCTGCAAAAACGTCTGCAAGTTGCTGAAAGAAATCTGACCATACTGATCTTGAACCAGGGCGTCGTTGGCCTGGATTCGCTGGAGCCACGCACCGAAGTTGAGGAGATGGGCTCCGTGGGTCAGCGTAACCTGGTCGGTGAATGTAAAAAGATTTCGCACGGCGCTCAAGTTGCTCCCGGCGTTTGTTCCACCGTTGGTGATTTGAGACGCGCCGTTTAACGTGGTACCGCCGCCGACAACGACGGCGCCAACCGGCTGTCCGGCGTGAATCCAACCGGGCAAGCCGGTTGTCGTACCGGTGTTGAAATAAAACGCGCCGCGCGAAAATCCAACCGTCGCTTTGTTGAGGAGATGCGAAGAAAAGATATGTGTTTCGCCGAGGCTGACTACTTGTTCCCGCAAGAAGATATCGGCCAAAGTGAACGGATTGCCGGCCGGGGAGTGCGCTGCACTGTCGTCGAGCGTGTAAATCGCGGCAAACGAATCCTTGGAGGACAAAACCTGATCGAAGCGCGCTGTTGCAAAATCTTCGCGAATTGTTTGCAGTGGATTGCTGAAAGCTTCGGCGATTCCGCTAGGGGCTCCCGTGGAAGTAAGCAACTCTCTTCCGTTGGCCACCGGCCATAAAGCAAGGAGTGGCTGGATGCTCGGGACGGCTGCGGAGCGTGAAGCATCGTCGGGCACCAGAGAAAGATTGCTCAACCCGAGGTTCTGGCGCAAACCTTCGTAGTTTAAGAACACGAAGGTTTTGTCGGCGCGCAGCGGTCCACCCAGGGATGCACCGAAGTTGTTGCGCTGGTATTCCGGAATGTCGCCATGGTCGAAAAAGTTTCGGGCGTCGAGAGCATTGTTGCGAATAAATTCGTAGAGCGCGCCGTGCAGCTCGTTGCTTCCGGAAGTGGTCACAATGCGGACTTGCGCGCCAGGCCGCTTTCCGTATTCGGCGCCATAGGTATCCTTCACCACGGCGAATTCGCGCACGGCATCCACGCCCAGCAACTGTCCGCTCACTCCTCCAGGCGTATTGTTGATTTCCGACGCGCTGGTAAACTCCACGCCGTTCAAGAGAAAGAGATTTTCCTGAGGCCGCCTTCCCGAAGCTGCAAACATGTTTCCCACGACGGAATTTGAGGTGCCGACGCTGCCCGCGCGTTGCGAAGTGTAATTGACCACGCCAGGATTCAGCGTCAGCAATTGGTCGTAGCTACGACCATTGAGCGGAAGATCCTTCACCTGCCGTTCGTCGACCAGCCCGGAAATATCTTCGGTAGAAACGGCGACAACCCCCAAGTCCGCCGAAACACGTTCGGTCTGATGGACCTCGCCGATTTGCAAAATGAAGTCGATCTCTTCTCTTTGACCGAGAACCAGCGCAACGCCGGTGCGAGAGCTGCTTCGGAATCCCGGCTTTTCGACCTTGATTTCGTATGATCCGACAGCAAGTGAGGACGCATGGAAACGGCCTGTATCGTCAGTCGAGACGACGCGTTCCGCGCCGGTTTCGGTGTTGCGGATACTGATGGCCGCTCCGGCAACCGCACCGCCGGTGGAATCACTGACAGCACCGGAAATGGAGGAATCCGCTTGCGCCGAGACGGCGGGTGAAGCCAAAGCCATGAACAGTATGGCTGTGCTTGCAACGGCCGGAACAATTCTTTGCGAGAACATTGCGAGCATTTGATGAAAGCTCATGACTACACTCCTTGAAATTGAAAGCGTTCTTTGAAAAGACTGAATCGTGAACGAGATGCGGGAAAAGAGATCAACAACAGGCAAGCGGGGAGAGACAGAGCGGGGAAGAAGTAAATCCAAATTCGTGAGGCCCAAAGGAGAAGCGAGAGCGGCGGTTGTACGCGGAACGACTCATGGCTGCAAGGCTCTTTTAGCAGTTGAGGTAATTTTCTCGAGGCTAGCAGCCTGTTTGCCGGCTAGAGATCTGGAGCCCGACCACACCAGTTGCAGCCCGGCGCAGATTGCAATCGCCGCGATGATTGCTTTCAATCTTCGCGCGGGCACTCTTCGCGCGAGCAGGCAACCAAGAATAACGCCGGGCACGCCTCCGATTAGGAGCTGCAACAGCACGGGTGTGCTAATCGAGCCTAGACTCCAATGCACGGCGCTGCCGATGACCGCCAACACCAGTCCAAACAGAATGTCGGTGCCGATCACTTGCGCCGGCGCCATCTCTGAGTAATTCAACAACAGAACGGTTCCCAGGGCACCCGCGCCCGCGGAAGAAAATCCTGACTCGACGCCAATGGGAAAAGCGAGCCATGGCAGCCACCTGGAATTCTTCACAGCGAATCGCGGATTCTGCACGCGCGGGAAAAACGATATGCTCGAAGAAACTGCCAACAGAATACCCAAGGTAATTGCAACGACTCCGCTGTTCTCGGCCTTCGCAACTGAGCGTAACGCCAGCATCCCCAACACAAGGCCGGGGACAGCTCCTATCACCAGCAATTTGAAATAGCGCGAATGAACTTGACGGCCCAGCAGATAAAACGGCGCGGCGATCAATCGCAAGACGCCGGCAAAAACAAACGCTGTCCCTACAGCTTCGCCGGCCGGCAGACCGACCAGCAGCAGGAGGGCGGGAACCGTGAAACTTCCTCCGCCGATCCCGGTCATCCCAACGGCGAGCGCGATCAGAAATCCGAGAAGCAAGTGAATCATGGGGTCCCTGCCGAAAAAGTGTGAATTCCGCACTCCAGCTTCTTGCCGCCCCAGCGGCCTGAGCGCGGATTGCCGGGATCGGCGGGCAGAGCGGTGCAAGGTTCGCAGCCAATACTGACGTAGCCTCGGTCGTATTGCGGCAAATAGTTAAGGTGATTTGTGCCGGTGTATTCCCAAACTTTCGCCCAGGTCCAATCCGCCAGAGGGCTCACTTTCAGCACCGTTTTGCCGGACGGCAAGCGGTGGTCTTCTGCCTTGCTCAAATTCTTGCGTGTCGGCGACTGCTCCCGCCGCAGCCCGGTAAACCAAACTTCAAAGGGTTCAAGCGCTGCGAAGAGCGGTTCCACTTTGCGCAGTTGGCAGCACTTGGTAGGTTCGTCGCGGTATAAAATGCCGAGCTCGGACTCCTGTTGCGCGACTGTCTTTTTCGGTGTGACGTTTACCAGGTTAAGGTTCCACTCGCGTGCCAGCTGGTCGCGAAAGTCGTAGGTTTCCGCGAAGTGATAGCCGGTTTCCAGAAACAGCACGGGAATTTTCGGAATGCGTTTCCGCAATAAATCGAGAACGACGATGTCCTCCGCTTGAAAGCTGCAAGTCAAACACGCAACTGAAGGCGCATGCATGGAAAGGACTAAATCCAGCACCACTTCAGCCGTGTGCGTATCTAAAGCCTTGAAATCGCGTTGATCTGGCATGGTTAGTCCACCTCCTTCTTGCCGTCGAAGCCGATTCTTACGCGGAGCGTTTCGGCGATAGCAAGCGCGCGACGGACGATTTCGTCGATCGCACCGCTTTCGGCCTTAGTGATTTCAAAGAATCGATCTCCGGCTACGGCTTTAAGCGCAGCACGCTCAGGCTCGGAAACCTTCTCGTCTGCATAAAGAATGACGAAGCCGGCGGCCCAAAGTGCGGAAAGGAGATCAGGCAAAACAGATTTGGACAACGGTTCCGGGCGAAGAAGGAGCACCTCAAAATTCCTTTCGAATAAACTTCTTTCCAGACGCTCCGCGGCATCTGGCTGG
>DASSYL010000244.1:0-12566 GCA_035703315.1 Candidatus Acidiferrum sp.
CTCGGCAATATCGTGTCCTCCTGGATCAGTACCGGCCAGAACTTGCCGGTTTCCGCCGACCAGTTGCAAAACGTCTTGCAAGGTGGGGCGCTTCAAAATATGGCCAGCAAGTCCGGCATGGACATGAGCCAGCTCACTTCAATTTTCTCTCAGCTCATGCCCCACGCCGTGGATCAAATGACACCCAACGGCCAGATCCCCGACTCCAACGCCCTCTCCCAAATGATGAAGGGCTTAGCGGCCGGCCAGAGCTCTTAAGCCAGCATCCAGGAAATCGTTGGGCCTTCCGTCGCCCGCGGTCCCCGGGGGCCTCAGGCTCCAAGCGAAGCCGCGTGCCTTCTTGGTGTCGCTACACAAATGTGCCAGGACCGCGAACGACTGCAAACGAGCGGGAACGGACAAGCAAACCTACGACCGCGGGTGGTCACGCTTTCGGTTTGGAAAGCGTGGGGCCGTTCCCCTCCGCTCTTGGGCGTTCTGCCCATTTTTCCAAAACGGTACTCGTGAAGATCGCGGCCCAACTTGTGCAGCCGCCTGTCCCTCCCAAAACTCATTTCTTTGCAGGTGTTGGACCCCGACTCGTAAGCGGCCTGCTGGCTGAAACCTTCTTCGATCTCGGACCGTTAAGAATAATCATGGTCGAAAACACTCCGCTTCCGAAAATTCTCTATCAAGCCAGGACCGCCGACGATGTCGGCTTGCAGCTCCGCTGGGATCCTCCCGGCGTGATGGATTTCCCCTCCCTGGAACAGGCTCTGGTCTGCATCCACCTGGGAGCGCCAGCCAAGCTGGCCTGCCGCCGGGACGGCAAGCATTACTCCGGAACTTCCGTTCACGGCGACATCGACATCATTCCCGCGCATACCGCCATGCGCTGGCAGATGTTCGACCGCAACGACAACACCCTGGTGCTCAGCCTGCCGCAAACTTTGTTGCGAGCCGTTTCCGCTGATCTGGACCTGAACCAAAACCGAGTCGAACTGCGCAATCGCTTTCAGATTCGCGATACCGAACTCGCCGTCCTTGGCTGGTCCGTGAAGCGCGAACTTGAACTTGGCTGCCCTTCCGGCCGCGCTTATCTCGGAGGATTAACACTAGCCGTCGCCTCGCGGGTCGTCGCGCGCCACAGTTCCGCCGAGCAGCGAGCCCACCGAAATGCGCAGATGGAATCGCTCTCGGGCGCCAACCGCGGGCTCGACGGCCGCAGGCTCAAACTAATTTTGTCCTTCATCGAAGAGCAGCTGGCCGAGGAATTGCCGCTCGCCAGCATCGCCGCGGTCGCTGCCATCAGCGTCTCTCGCCTCAAAGCCACTTTTCGTGCTTCCACTGGCATGCCGGTTCACCAATACATCCTTCAGCGACGCGTGGAGCGCGCCACCGAATTGCTCAGGAGAGATCACCTGTCTATGGCCGACGTAGCCGCCGCGGCTGGGTTTGCACATCAGAGCCACATGGCGCGCCACCTGCGCCGTACCATGGGCTTACCGCCCCAGGCGCTGCGCCGCCGCCTGGCGGCAGCAGCCTCTGCTTCGGCCGCCGCGTAGCCCAAACAATCGCGAGCCGATTGTGCTCGACGCTGTCCAAACGTGGGCGCCTCGATTCACCGCTGACCCTAGACTCACGTTATGAAACGCAGACAATTTCTGAAAGCCTCTTCGGCAATGGCGGCAATCATGGCAACCAAAGCAAGCGCGCTCCGCCCCTACGGCGCAGCAAAGAAGCGCGCTTCCATTGACGCGGATTGGTATCGCAAATCACGCCACTTCGCCGATCTACCCATGAGCCGCGTCGCCTACGTCGAGCACGGCCGCGGACCTGCCGCCCTCTTCGTGCACGGCTACCCGCTGAATAGCTACCAGTGGCGCGGCGCCATCGAACGCTTGCACAGGCATCGCCGCTGCATCGCGCCGGACGCAATGAGCCTGGGCCACACGGAAACCCCGCAAGGGCAGCCCCTCACGCCAGAGACACAGGTCAGCATGCTCGCCGCGCTGCTTGATTCGCTGCGCGTTGACATCGTGGATCTGGTCGCCAACGACAGCGGCGGATTGGTCGCGCAGCTTTTCGTCGCGAAATATCCGCTGCGCGTTCGCACACTGCTCCTCACCAACTGCGACGTCGACGAAAACAATCCTCCGGCGGGCTTCGTGCCGCTCATCGAACTCGCAAAGAAAGGCGTCTTTGTGGATCGGGTGCTGGCACCCCAACTCGGCGACAAAACTCTCGCGCGCAGCGCGAACGGCTTGGGCAGCGTTTACAGTTATCCGGAAAAACTGGACGACGAAACGATCGAAGTTTACCTTCGCCCGCTGGTCGAAACTCCGCTCAAGAAAACGCAGGTCGATGCATACGCTGTGGCGCTGGGTACGAACGTGCTGGTGCCCATCCGCGAACAATTGCGTGCCTGGAAAAATCCGTCGCGCATGGTGTGGGGGCTGAAAGACAATTTGTTCGGCGTTAAATGGGCTGATTGGCTGGACAAAACATTGCCAGGGTCGCGCGGAGTGCGCAAAGTCGAAGACGCAAATCTGTTCTTTCCGGAAGAAATGCCCGACTTGATCGCCGACGAATGCGCGAAGTTGTGGAGAATCTAGTAATGACTCTTACCGACGCCCACGGTTATTCGCGCAGAAGGACTTCGCCACGGCCGACCAACTGGTCGTTGATCCACACCCGATATTTGTAGCCCACCGGCTTGGATCCAAGCCGCGCCGGACCGGTCAGCAGGCGCATCCCGGGCGGCGCTTGAAATACATTCGAGCCGAACGGGCATCGATTTACGTCAAATTCCACGCGCAAATTGCCGGTTTCGCAAAACCAGGAAACCTGGTCGCCGGGGTCGAGCACAATCGTTTCGGGGAAAATTCCAACTAAAACGGAGCGATCAGCCATTCCGAGAGTTTACCGTTATCGAGCCAAACTGCAAAACGTTCCGCCCGGCGAAACTTCGGTCGCTGCACAGACCTTATTGCCACGCGCCGACAAGGCGCCGGATGAGGTTCTTGGCCTCTGACGGCTGTGCGATGATGGAAAAACTTTCGGAGATGCGCTGCTGCGCTTCCGCCAACCTCGTATCAGAGTTGTAATAAATCGTGACCAGCGTTTCACCTGTGGCAACACGATCGCCGATCCGTTTGTGAAATTCCAGGCCCACACCGGGATCGATTTTGTCTTCCTTTTTCTCGCGGCCTCCGCCCAGCATGGCTAGAGCGACCCCGAACTCCATGCAGTTCGTAGCGGCCAGGAAACCGCTGGTTTTGCTTTTTACTTCGTCGCGATTTTTCGCTTGCGGCAGAATCGAATAGTCGTCCACCACGCGCGGGTCGCCGCCTTGCAGCGCAATTCCCTGCCGAAATTTATGCAGCGCTTCGCCCGACGCAACGAGATTTTGTGCAAGAGTGCGTCCTTGTTCCACGGATTTGCTGCGTTCGCCGAGATAGAGCATCCATGCGGAAAGTTCGATGCTGAGATCCCGCAAATCGGCGGCGCCGCGACACTTCAGCACTTCGAGTGATTCGATTACTTCGTGCGAATGTCCGGCGAAGCGTCCGAGCGGCTGATCCATGTCGGTGATTAGCGCGACGGCTTTCTTCCCCATGCGCTGCGCGGTCTCCACCATGAGTTCCGCCAGCTGCGCCGCGTCTTCTTCTTTTTGCATGAACGCGCCGGAGCCGGCCTTCACGTCAAGCACCAGCGCGTCAATTCCTTCGGCCAGCTTCTTGCTCATGATGGAGGCGCAGATCAGGCCGACGTTTTCCACGGTGGAAGTCACATCGCGCAGCGCGTAGATTTTCTTGTCGGCGGGCGCAATCTCCGCGGTTTGACCGATGAGCGCCATTCCGCATTCGCCGAGCACGCGGCGGAAGTCCACAAGCGACAGAGCGGTGTTGAATCCTGGAATCGATTCCAGTTTGTCGAGCGTGCCGCCGGTGTGACCCAGGCCGCGCCCGCTGATCATCGGCACATGCAATCCGCCCGCCGCAACAATCGGCGCAAGAATCAGCGACGTTTTGTCGCCCACTCCACCAGTCGAATGCTTGTCTACCTTTTTGCCGACAATTTCCGGAAAAGTGACGACTTCGCCCGAGTGCAGCATGGCCTCGGTCAGTGCGGCGATTTCCGCGCGTGACAGGCCACGAATCCAGGTGGCCATCAGCCATGCCGACATCTGGTAATCGGGAATTTCCCCGCGGGTGTACCCCGAAATCAAAAAGTCGATTTCTTCGCGGGAGTGCTCTCCCGAATCGCGCTTCTTGCGGATGAGGTCAACGGCTCGCATCCTTAGTTCTCTCTGGCAACAGGCAAAGCGATGAACTATTGCGACTTCTTCAGATCAGTCGATACCCAGCGAACGAGCCAGGCGCACACTGCGGTGCTGGGACTAGAAGGTATATCAACATCGGCAAGATGAAACCGAAAATTAATCCGTGACCTCCTAAGATTGCTTTCTGTATCTCGTGGTTTTCTCTTTTGATTCTTAGGAGTGGAAGAGAAAATCCTAGTGAAGCGAGAATGACAACTGCCCCGATGTGCCAGAGCGATAGGCGAGTCGACCGGTGCATAAAGGGATGACCATTCTCGCATGACCGAAGTCACCAACCTAAATTTGTCTTCGAATTCAGCGGCTGTTCACCGCGGTGGGGCGTCTTCAGCGTCGTAAGTAGCGAGCTGTTCTTCCCAAACCATGGAGGGAGTTTGCAGGAGGCGGACGCAGCGGTTCCAGCGCAGGATGGAGTCGTCGTTGCCGGCAGGACGGATTTTTTCTGCTTCGCCAAAACAGTGCAAAGCGCGTTCAAAGAGGGGATAGACTGCGTGCGGTGACTGGCCGGTGCGCAACTGAGCCTTGGCGCGGCGCTCGTAGTAGAGCCCGGTGTAATAAAGCTGCTCGTAGCGATCCGCCAGGCGCCCGAAAACTTCTTCCACTTCGCGATAGCGGTCGCCGGTGCCGCCGCTGAACTGATCGGTCATAGCAAGGCCCAAAAGACGGAGCGCCAATTGTTGATTCGCATCCACGGCAAGAATGTCGCGGCAGATGGACTCCGATTCTTCCGGTTCGTTGAGATAGCGGTAGAGCTCGACTTTGGCGAGGGCTTCGGCGATTCCGGATTTGGAGATGGCCTTGAGTTGATAATCCATGAGGGACTCCTCACCGCTGGAGTTGTCTTCAGGCGCTAAAACCCTAAGATCCTGTCGCACCTTGCGTCGAGGCTGGAGCCCCGACCTCCTAAACGAGCGTATCTCACGTAACCGCTAGGCGCCGCGAATCTTGCGCACCAGCATCATCACTGGGTCGTAAAACTCGTCCACCACGCGCTCTTTCAACGGAATGATCGCGTTGTCGGTGATGTGGATTTCCTCCGGACACACTTCCGTGCAGCACTTGGTGATGTTGCAGTAGCCCAGTCCCATTTCGTCTTTCAGCAGTTTGCTGCGCGATAGACCGTCGAGCGGATGCATTTCGAGGCCCGCGACGCGTACAAAGAAACGCGGGCCGCCGAAGTTCTCATGTTTGTTATGGTCGCGCAGCACGTGGCATACGTTCTGGCAGAGAAAGCACTCGATACACTTGCGGAATTCCTGCACGCGGTCGACGTCGCGTTGGTCCATTTTCCATTCGATGCCGGGTTTCGGCTGAAATGCAGGAATCTTTCTGATGACCTTATAATTCCAGGAAACGTCGGTGACCAGATCTTTGATCAGCGGAAAGGATTTCAGCGGTGCAACGGTGATCGGTTCATTGAGCGGTAGCGAATCCATGCGCGTTTTGCAGGTCAAACGCGGCCTGCCATTCACTTCGGCCGAGCACGAGCCGCACTTCCCCGCTTTGCAATTCCAGCGGACAGCCAGATCGGGCGCCTGATGCGCCTGGATGGAGTGCAGCGCGTCCAGCACCACCATACCCGGCGCGATGGGGACCTTGTAGTCCACAGGCTGGCCGCCTTCCGGGCCGCCGCGATACACGCGCAGGACCGCTTCGTCGAGCATCATCGCATCGTCGGTGGATGCACTCATTCGCGCCTCGCGTAGTTAGCTCGGTTGTAACGCTACTTCGTCTCCGCCAAAAGCTTCTGCAAATCTTCGGGCATTTCGCCCACCGGTTCTTGCCGCAAGGCCATCGTACCGCCCTGCTCGGAAATAATGTTGTTCTTCTTTCCCCAGATTTCATCCAGCTTCGGATAGTCAATGCGGCTGTGCGCGCCGCGGCTTTCCTGGCGGGCTAGAGCGCTTTTCGTTACGGCTTCGGAAATCAGCAGCATGGATTTCAGGTCCCGCGTAAGATGCCAGCCCGGATTGAACATGCGCGAGCCGTCAATGCGCACACGGTCCACGCGTGGTTTGAGCTGCTCGAGATGTTCCAGCGCTTTTCGCAAATCGTCTTCATTGCGAAAGATCCCGACCAGCGATTGCATTGTCTCCTGCAGATCGCGGTGTATTTCGTAAGGATATTCGCCGTTGTGCTCGAAGGGAGCTAGCATTTCGCGTTCGGCCGCTTCGAGTTGAGCGGAGTCCAGCGCTGCGCCCGGTGCGGACTTTGCGTATTCGGCGGCAGCTTTTCCGGCGCGCCGGCCAAACACCAGCAGGTCCGAAAGCGAATTGCCGCCCAAGCGATTGGCGCCGTGCAGGCCGGCGGCCGCTTCTCCCGCTGCGTACAATCCGGGGATCGTGGACTGTGCGGTTTCCGCATCCACACGAATGCCGCCCATCATGTAGTGGCAAGTCGGCCCAACTTCCATCGGCCCGGTGGTGATATCTACGTCGGCGAGTTCCTTAAACTGGTGATACATGCTCGGCAATTTCTTCTTCACGTATTCGGCGGGTTTGTGGGAAATATCCAGAAACGCGCCGCCGTGCGGCGTACCGCGGCCTTCGCGGACCTCGGTGTAGATGGCGCGTGCGACGACATCGCGCGTGGAAAGCTCCATGCGTTTGGAATCGTGCTTTTCCATGAAGCGTTCGCCGTTTTTGTTGCGCAGGATGCCACCCTCGCCGCGCACCGCTTCGGTAACGAGCAAGCCCTGCACACCCGGCGGCCAAACCATTCCCGTCGGATGGAACTGAACAAATTCCATGTCCAGCAGGTCCGCGCCGACTTCATAAGCCAGGGCCATTCCGTCCGCAGTGTATTCCCACGAATTGGAAGTGATCTTCCAGGCTTTGCCTATACCGCCGGTGGCGATGACAATTGCCTTTGCCTTGAACACTACAAAGCGGCCGGTTTCGCGCCAGTAGCCAAACGCGCCGGCGATGCAATCGCCATCCTTGATCAACCGCGTGATGGTGCATTCCATGAACACGTCAATTCCCTGCTGGACGCCGCGATCCTGCAAGGTGCGAATGAGTTCGAGGCCGGTGCGGTCGCCCACATGGCAAAGCCGTTTGAAAGTGTGGCCGCCGAACGCGCGCTGCAAGATATCGCCGCTCTCAGTGCGGTCAAATAGCGCGCCCCATTGCTCGAGTTCGCGCACGCGCTCCGGAGCTTCCTGGGCGTGCAGCTGGGCCATGCGCCAGTTGTTCAGGAATTTCCCGCCGCGCATGGTGTCGCAGAAATGGGTGCGCCAGTCGTCGGCTTTGTCCACATTGGCCATCGCCGCGGCGATACCACCCTCGGCCATCACGGTATGCGCTTTGCCGAGCAGCGACTTGCAAACGAGTCCTACGCGCGCGCCCTGCGCCAAGGCTTCAATCGCGGCACGCAGCCCTGCGCCGCCTGCGCCGATGATCAAAACGTCATGCTCGTGGGTTTCGTAGTTGGCGGTCACAGGATTCGGATTTCCTTGAACAGGCCGGAGGCGAGGCAGCGAATATAGAAATCAGTAAGGCCGACGGAAAACAGGCTCATCCATGCGAAGAGCATATGGCGTTCATTCAAAGAGCTCAGCTTGCTCCAGACAGTGTGGCGCGGCGGACCAAACGAAGAGCAGGAAAAGCAATCGAGCTTTCCACCCGCAAGATGCCGCAGGGAATGGCAGGAAAACGTATAGAGGGTCAGCAGTATGACGTTGGCCAGCATGATCAAGGAACCGAAACCGATGCCGAACTCTTCCGAGCCCAGGCGGCCGCGAAAGAAAAACGCATCGAAGGCGTCTTTCCAGAGAAAAAACAAAAACAGAATGGCCAGGTACAAGAAGTAGCGGTGAATATTCTGCAGGATGAACGGAAAGGCCGTTTCTCCTGTGTAATTGCGGGAGCCGCTTTCGCTGACCGCACAAGCCGGCGGATCGAGGAAAAAAGCGCGGTAATACGCTTTACGATAGTAGTAACAGGTGGCGCGAAAGCCCAGCGGCGCGGCCAGAATCAGCAGAGCCGGAGAAAGCCAGCGCGGCAAAAAGCGATGGCTCGGATCAATCAGCGGCGAATAGAACGGCGAAAGGTAAGGGCCCCACTGATAGTTGGCTCCTTCGAAGGCGCGCAAGGTGGCATAAACGCCAAATCCGCCCAACACTACGACTATAGGTAAGATTTCCAGCCACCAAGGATCGCGGCGTTGCGTCTCACCAAAGCGAGCCAGGCTCTTCGCAGCAGGAGAGGAAGCCATCGGGACTCCAATGTTTCGCGCCTAGAGTAATCACCTTTTGGGAAATTGCAAACCGATTTTTGTCAAATTGAAACATTCGCCAAACCCGGGAAAAATTGGACCAGCATGCAAACCAACTGTTTATGCACGACTTGGCAGCGCAGTGGTATACTTCCGCCGCCTAAACCTCTCCCGGCGTCGCTCCATGGCCGGCGTCTTTTGCGATCGGGTAAATTGCCCAAACTGGGCCGACACGGACTCTGATGGAAACCTACGACCTGATTGTGATCGGTTCCGGGCCAGCCGGCCAGCGCGCAGCCATTCAAGCTTCGAAGTTCGGAAAAAAAGCGGCGTTAATAGAGCGAATGGAAGTGGTGGGCGGCGCGGCTATCAACACCGGAACGATTCCCAGCAAGACCATGCGCGAAGCGGTGCTGCACCTTTCCGGGTTCTATTATCAGAACATTTACGGCGTGAATTATCGCGTGAAGGAAACCATCACCATGGCTGATCTTTCCTTCCGCGCGCAACATGTGATCAAAACCGAAATTGACGTGACGCGGGCGCAGCTTTCGCGCAACGGCATCGAGTTGCTGAACGGAATTGCCAGCTTTGTGTCGCCCAACCAGGTACGCGTGAACGGATTGCGCGGGCAATCCGAATTTCGTGCCGAGAAAATCGTGATCGCTACGGGCACGAAGCCCGCGGAGTCTCCGCTGGTGCCCTTTAACAACCGCACCATCATCAACAGTGATCAAATCCTGCAGATGCCGGAAATTCCGCGGACGATGATCGTTGTAGGTGGCGGCGTGATCGGTGTCGAGTATACCTGCATGTTCGCGACGCTGGGTGTTCGCGTGACGCTGATCGAAAAGCGGCCGCGGCTGCTGGAATTCGCGGATTCGGAAATGGTGGAGGCGCTGTGTTATCACTTGCGCGACCGCCGGGTGACGCTGCGCCTGAACGAAGAAGTGGAAAGCGTCGAAGAGACTCCTGACAATGGCGTGGTCGCAAACCTGAAAAGCAAAAAGAAAGTAGCGGGAGAAGCGCTGCTGTACGCCGTCGGGCGGCAAGGCAACGTTGATGAGTTGAATTTGCCTGTTGCCGGGCTCAAGGCAGATTCGCGCGGCAGAATTTCGGTCAATGCCGAGTACCAGACCGAGCAACCGCATATCTTTGCCGTCGGCGACGTCATCGGATTTCCCAGTCTTGGTTCGGTTTCCATGGAACAAGGACGCATCGCTGCGGCAAAAGCGTTCGGCGTGAACATTCATTCCGACCCGGCGCATTATCCCTACGGCATTTTCACCATTCCGGAAATTTCGTTTATCGGAAAAACCGAAGAGCAGCTGACCGATGCTGGCATGCCGTATGAAATCGGAATCGCATACTTCCGCGAAATCGCGCGCGGCCAGATTCGCGGCGACACCACCGGCCGCCTGAAACTGATTTTTCATCCGGATACGAAAGAACTGCTCGGCGTGCACATCATCGGCGAGGGCGCGTCGGAACTGCTGCATATTGGCCAGGCGGTGCTGGCGTTGAAAGGCACGGTCGAATATTTTGTGGACACGGTTTTCAACTATCCGACGTTGGCGGAGTGCTACAAAACCGCCGCGTTCAACGGATTGAACAAGCTCGCCAAAATGTAGAGCGAGCGAAGATGTAACGCGACCGGAGATGTCGAGCGGACGAAGATGTTGCGTCGGCGCTGACGCGACTCAGGACGCCGCAGGGGAATGCGTCTGGCTGTAATGGCCGGACACGATGGGCGGAAAAAAATATGGGCAGGACAGCTGGAGTGCTGGTTATGCAGCGGATCGCCGCGGGCCTGGTGGAGAACAACCAGGTCACCGGAGCGTTGAAGCTGTTCCCTGAAAAAGGCGAGTCGCATGACGCGCTGCTCTCAATGCCGGCGGACGCGATCGCGGCCAAGATCGTCGAACTTGTGATTTCCGTTGCCGGTGGGGAGCCGTTAACCGCACTGGGCGTGGGGTTCCCCGGCATCATTCGCGACGGTGTGATCGAGGAATCTCCGAACCTACAGCAGATCAAGGGATTTCGCCTGCAACTCGCGCTGGAACAAATGCTGGCTGATGGCGGCGCGCGAGTTCCCGTGCGAATCTACAATGACGCCGACGCAACCGCGGCGGGCATTGCCGCGACGCGCGGCGTGCTGCACAAGCTGAATCGTGTATGGACCTTGGGCAACGGCGTCGGCTTTGGCCGCTATCCCTGGGCGGCGGGCACATGGGAAGGCGGCCACTCGGTAGTCACCCTTGACCCCAAGGAACAATTTTGCGGATGCGGCGGGCGGGGACATCTGGAGGGCTTGCTGGGCTATCGCGCGATGCGCATGCGCTTTCTCGATCTAGAACCGGAGGAAGTTTTCGCCAACGCCAAGACGGGCGATCCGCGTTGCGTGGAATTCGTTTCGCGCTGTCACCGCGCACTGGCCGCCGCGACTGCCACCAGCATCCACATGGAGGGGCCGGGGCCGTTCTATCTGACCGGACCGAACGCCAAATGGATTGATGTTGGCGTGCTGGACCGGCTGGTGCACGAAATGGTCAAAATGAGCCCGCTTCAGGGCAGCCGGATCGAACTAATTCCACCGAATGACGATTTGGGAATTATCGGGGCGGCGGTGAACGCCGAACACGCCACGGCGGCGTGAGGATTTGCAGGGGTTAGTGGCGATCGTCGCCGGACAACATCGTTTCCAACTGTGAGACCACTTTCCAGCCGCGCGGAGTATTGACGTACATGCGCAAAATCCGATACTGGCTGTAATATTTTTTTCCGTTCAGGCGGCCCACTTCCGACCGCATGCTCAGAACCGAAGCAGTGTCGCGAAACATTCTCACCTGGGCGTCGCTGCTGATGACGGTATCGAATTCCTGGGGCATGCTTGCGATTTCGCGGATGATGGCTGTCTTATTTACCACTTCGCCGTAGCGCGTGACGCCTGCGAAGTCCTCGGAATACGCCGATTTGAAGAACGTGGGATTGTGGAGTTTGATGGCGCGGGCGTTTTCCTTTTCCAGATTCATGAGCTCTTGCCGGATCATCTCCGGATTGAGTGGTGTGTCATCGGGCTGCTGGGGGCGCGCAATTCCCGCCCACAGAATCACCGCGGCCAAGCACACACAAATTCGGTTCACAGCCATTCACCTCAACGTGAAACTTTCGCGGGAGCGAAAGGAAGCTGAGCCCAGTATAGTTGCAGGCCGCGAGTTATGGTGGGCGGAAGCGTAACCCTGCGCCCAAACCGGCATCCAAAGAGAACTTGTGTTTTTCCGACCCAGGTGATGTGCCAGCGTTGCGTCGGGCGCAAGCAGTCCGTCTATTTCTGAGGAGGAAGTATGCAAGCAAACAGCTTGATCATGGGATCGAACCATTCACGGCGTTCCTTTCTTACCCGGGCTTCGCAATGGAGCGCGCTGTTTGCCGCGTATCCGCTGATTCCATTGCCACGGTTGGCGGAATCGCTGGCCGGAGATTCGCGCGTGGCGCAAACGCCCGTGGTGGACAAGGGATTCGCATCGGTGCGGAAGGTGGGTGACGGGCTGTACGCCACGATTTCGGATACTTCCAAGGGCTTGCAGACCATGTGCAACGGCGGATTTCTGGCCGGGAAGGACGCCGCCCTTTTGATTGAGGGATTTGTCAGTCCCGCTGGTGCCGCGTTTCAGCACGAGACGCTGCGCACCATCAGCAAGACACCGATCATGGGTGCGATTGATACGCACTATCACTTCGACCACAGCACGGGAAATTCCTATTATGGAGCGAACGGAATCGTTTTGTGGGCCCACGCCAACACTTCCCGGCGAATCTTTGAAACTTATGCTGCAATGCAGGGTGTCGACAAGGCGGTGATTATTGGCCCCAGCGAAACTCAGGCCAAGAACGCCAAGAGCGAAGTGGCGCGCAAACACGCAGCGGAGTATGCGGCAGCTCTGGGCAACATATATGGAGTCGCAAATGCGACGGTCCTTGCGCTGCCGAATCGTCCGCTCGATCCGGCCAAGTTACCGATCAATCTCGA
>DASSYL010000342.1:0-2204 GCA_035703315.1 Candidatus Acidiferrum sp.
AGATAGAAATGTACGGCGGTCAGACATGCGTGCCTCCACAGGGTTCGTCGGGAAAGGTCGCTGCGGATTTTAAGCGTTTCGAGTTGCGGGAACAATAGTGGCAGAGTTCGTGTGCGACGGGCGTGCCGCTGTATTGCTTGCGGTGCCAGGCGAGAGGCACTATCGTACGGGCTGTTCCTGCGGATAATCGGGAGATGACGGGATGATGCGTCGCGCCTACGCGCTGTTGCTGCCGGTTGCAGTTGCCGGCTTGCTTTCTGGAGGGGCTCCTGCGGCGGCGCAGGAGAAGGAAACTTCGAAACAGGCGGTCGAGAAGCGCCTACGCGATGTGCAAAAGGAAAAATCGTCGCTGTCGGTGGAAAAGGCGATTGAGGCGCTTCGAGCGGCAAGTCCATTTGGGCAAGTGGCGATTTCTCCGGATGGAAAAAAAGTGGCGTGGGTCGAGGAGTTGCGCGGCAAGAGTGGAACCGAGACGGGCAACTCGGCAATTCATGTGACTACGATTGATGGAAAAGCGCCGGAGAGAAAGATTACGGCTTCCAGGGGAGCGCCGTGCGCGGAGAGCGATATTGCATGGGCGCCCGACAGCAAGCGGATGGCGTTCTTGTCGGACGCGGAAAAACCGGGGCAGCTGCAGCTTTATTTGGAAAGAGTCGCCGGGCAGCCAGCAAAGCGGCTTACAAACGTGAAAGGATTTCTCGCGGAGCCGAAATTTTCGCCGGATGGGAACACGATTGCGGTGTTGTTCACGGAGAATGCCACGCGTGCTGCAGGGCCGTTGGTGGCAGCAACTCCGGAGACAGGCGAAATCAAGGACGCGTTTTTTGAACAGCGGCTGGCGGTGTTGGACATAGCGACGGGTAAGCTGCGGCAGGTTTCTCCGGCCGATACCTACGTCTATGAGTACGACTGGGCGCCGGACAGTCTGCACCTGGTGGCTACGTCGGCGCTGGGCAATGGGGACAACAACTGGTATATCGCCGAACTGTCGGTGCTCGACGCGACCACCGGATTGATGAAGTCGATTCACAAGCCGGCTTTGCAAATTGCCATGCCGGCGTGGTCGCCGGACGGAAAATCGATCGCGTTTATCGAAGGGTTGATGAGTGACGAAAGCTCCGTAGGCGGCGATATCTTCGTCATTCCGGCGGAAGGCGGCAAACCACAAAATTTGACCCCGGAACGCAAGGCGTCGGCCAGTTGGCTTACCTGGACGCAAGACGGAAAGATCGCTGCGGGAGAGTTTGTAGGCGGCGACTCATCAGTGATTTCGCTCGACCCGGCAAGGGGCAAAATCGAGTCACTTTACCGTGGCGCGGATCACGTTTCGGCGGGAACCTGGGGGCCGTCGGTTTCGATTTCGAATGACAGCAAAGTGTCCGCAGCGGTTCGCAGTTCTTTCGCAGCGCCGCCAGAAGTTTGGGCAGGCGCGAATGGAGATTGGAAACAGATCACGCAGCGCAACAAAGATGTGAAGCCGGCCTGGGGAGAAGCGAAAAGCATTCAATGGAAATCGGACTTGTTCGAAGTGCAGGGCTGGCTGGTGTATCCCGCCGGATTTGATGCCGCGAAGAAATATCCGCTGGTGGTCTCGGTGCACGGCGGGCCTGGGGCTGCAGTGCAATCGGCTTGGCCGGGGAGCGGCGATTTCAGCATGGCGCTGGCGGCGTCGGGATATTTTGTGCTGATGCCGAATCCGCGCGGAAGTTTCGGAAACGGCGAGGCGTTCACACGTGCGAATGTGCGGGACTTCGGATATGGAGATTTGCGCGACCTTCTTGCCGGCGTGGATGAAGCGGAAAAGGCTGCGCCGATCGATCCGAATCGAGTGGGGATCACCGGATGGAGTTACGGCGGGTACATGACCATGTTTGCGGTGACGCAGACGAACCGATTTAAGGCGGCGATGGCGGGAGCGGGCATTGCGAATTTCCAGAGCTATTACGGGCAAAACAAAATTGACCAGTGGATGATTCCGTTTTTCGGCAAATCGGTCTACGACGATCCCGAAGTGTATGCGAGGAGTTCGCCGATCACGTTTATCAAGAAGACCAAGACGCCGACACTGATCCTGGTCGGCGAAAGGGATGGGGAATGTCCCGCTCCGCAGTCGTACGAGTTCTGGCATGCCTTGAAAACGTTGGGCGTGGAGACGCAACTGGTGATTTACGATAGTGAAGGACACATGTTCGTGAAGCCGGAGC
>DASSYL010000445.1:0-3723 GCA_035703315.1 Candidatus Acidiferrum sp.
GTATCTTGCGCGGAGGCGGCCATTTCGGAGTCCCGATGGGACCGCATAACGGTAGGTGGCGAAGCTCACCCGACGGCTTTCATCCAGTCCTCCTGCGAACTTGAAACTGCTACCGTCACGCAAAGTCGTGACGCGGATGCGAAAATTGTCTCCGGTCTCGACGACCTGGTCCTACTGAAAACCGCCGGCTCCGCCTTCGCTGGCTACATCAAGGATCCGCTGACTACACTTCCTGAAACGCGTGACCGCTTGTTCGGCACTGCAGTCGGTGCCAGATGGACCAATGCTTCCTCCAATTCATCATTCGGCGCGTTGCGCCACAAGATTCGCGAACTACTGCTCGCCGAGTTCGCCGAACATCAAAGCGAATCCGTACAACACACTCTTTACGCCATGGCGCAAAATGTGCTCGATCATGTCGCGGAAATAGAAGACATCCAGCTCACAATGCCCAACAAGCATTGCCTACTGGTCGATCTTTCCCGCTTCGGGCAGGACAATCCCAACGAAATTTTCGTGCCTACCGATGAACCGCACGGCTACATCGAGGCGCGCGTAACTCGCGAGTGAATCCCGTGGCGCAGACCTTCAACCCCATCGCAACCTCGCGAGCCGCCGAAGTCATCGAGCGCTGCCAGACGCTTGCGCGCTTCAGCGAAGATCCGAGCAGCCTCCGCCGAACTTTCCTTTCTCCGCCGATGCGAGACTGCCACAAAGCCATCGGCGAATGGCTAGAGCGTTTGGACATTACGGCTACCATCGACGCCGCGGGCAACCTTCGCGCGGTCTATCCCGCTCGAGACTCTGGCGCCCCGCGTCTCCTCCTCGGATCTCATTTGGATACTGTGCCCAATGCCGGAGCCTTCGACGGTCCTCTTGGCGTGCTTCTGGCGGTCGCATTGATGGAACAACTCGAAGGCCAACGCCTCCCCTTCGCCATCGAGCTGGTCGCCTTTTCGGAAGAAGAAGGAGTCCGCTTCTCCACGCCGTTCATCGGCAGTTGTGCGCTCGCCGGCAACTACGATGAAGATTTTCTCAATCGTCGCGACACCGGCGGTATCTCGATCCGCGAAGCCATCCGGAATTTCGGGCTCGATCCAGCCCAACTTTCCGCAGCCGAGCTGCGGGATGATGTCCTGGGCTACGTCGAATTTCATATCGAACAAGGTCCGGTGCTCGAAACTCTTAACCTGCCTCTTGCCGCTGTCGAAGCCATCGTTGGCCAATCCCGTCTGGCAATCACGTTCACCGGCAAGGCCAACCACGCGGGAACCACTCCCATGAACGCGCGCCGGGATGCTTTGGCCGCCGCCGCTGAATGGATGGTCGCTGTCGAAAACGAATCCAGCCGCACGGCCGGTCTGGTGGCTACGGTCGGTTCGATCCAAGCTCATCCGGGAGCTACCAACGTGATTCCCGGCGAAGTTCGCCTCACGCTTGATGTTCGCCACAAATCCGACCAAGTACGAATGCAAGCCACACAGCGTTTGACTGCAATGGCGCAACAGATTGCCGCCCGCCGCGCACTTATGCTGACCTCCGCAACGTTTCTCAATCATCCCGCTGTCGCCATGGATTCCTTTCTCATCGCGCAAGTCGAAGCGGCCATTCGCGCCGCCGGATGCCCTCCTTATCGCATGCCGAGTGGCGCTGGCCACGACGCGATGATTCTTGCCTCGCGCGTTCCCGCCGCGATGATTTTCCTGCGCAGTCCGGGCGGGATCAGCCACGATCCCGCTGAGTCCGTTTTGCTCGAAGACGTTGCCTGCGCGATTGAGTGCGGCGGGCACTTGCTCAAGCAACTTGCTGCGTCATCGGAATTTCTGCAATCAGCCCCTTCGCCCACTTCTGCACAAAGGACCAACGCGCCCCGTGGATAACCCACTCAACCAGCTCGGTCAAACGCGCAGCTCGCATCAGCCGAACCATCTTCTTCTTACGCCGGACACGTTCGTTCGCATTACTTTGCCCGGCATGAGCAAAGCTGCCGCGATCGTTCACATCAGCCCGGCGCTCGGCGCAGCCTTCACGCAATACACGGCGGAATTCGAGCGCGGCGGTGAACTCGGGCAGACGGCGGCGCAGCGTTTCATCTTTGTTCTTGACGGCGCAATCGAGGTCGAAGCCGGCGGCAAACAATACGCACTCGCCCCGCGCGGCTTTGCTTACATCCCACAAAATCTCGCGCACAAACTGACCGCGACCGCCGCCAGCCGTGTCGCCATAGTCGAAAAAGTCTATCAACCGCAGGGCTCTGCCGCAGCGCCGCAGCTCATCGTCTCGAGCGAAGACGCCGTCGCCTCTCACGCTCTCAACGACGATCCAGATCTCCAGGTCAAATGCCTTCTCCCGGACGAGCCGTCTTTTGACTTTGCTGTCAACACCATGACCTATCAACCTGGCGCCGCACTCAACATGGTCGAAATGCACATCATGGAGCACGGCCTGCTCATGCTCGAAGGCGGCGGCATCTATCGGCTCGGCGATTCCTGGTACCCCACGACCGCCGGCGATTTCATCTGGATGGGCCCGTGGTGTCCGCAGTGGTTCGGCGCAATCGGCAAGAAACCTGCAAAATATCTCATTTACAAAGACTGGAACCGCCACCCGCTCGCGCCGCGTTGAATATGGATCTCGAAATCGACCAGCAGCGTCTACAGTCTGAAAACGACGAACTCGCGCAAATCACCGAAGGCGAGCCGCCGGTTGTCACGCGCATCGTCTTTTCTCCCGCCGACCTGCGCGCCCGCACCTGGTTGGCAGCGAAATGCGAGGAAGCAGGCCTCGCCCTTCGCACCGACGCGGTAGGCAACACCTTTGCCCGCTGGCAGGGAAGCAATGCGGCGGCGTCGGCCGTAGGCACCGGTTCTCACATTGACGCCATCCCCAACGCCGGCAAATACGATGGCGTAGTGGGTGTTCTCGGTGCACTCGAAGCCATTCGCGCCCTTAGGCGCGCCAAATTCCACCCAACCCATTCGCTTGAGCTCCTCATCTTCACTTCCGAAGAGCCCACTCGCTTCGGCGTAGGCTGCCTCGGCAGCCGTCTTCTCTCCGGCGCGCTCTCGCCCGAATCGGCTGCGCAGCTCACCGACAATAACGGCGACACTCTTGAAACGGTGCGCCGCGCCGCAGGTTTGAGCGGCTCCCTCGCCTCCGTCGAACTCCCCGCAAATCACTACCAAGCCTTCGTCGAACTCCACATCGAACAAGGTCCGATCCTCGAGCAACAAAAAGTCCCGCTGGGCATCGTGCAAAAAATCGCCGCCCCCACCAGCGCCAAAATCTTGATCGAGGGCTCCGGCGGCCACGCCGGCGGCGTCCTCATGTCCGATCGCCAAGACGCCCTCTGCGCCGCGGCTGAGCTGATCCTAGCCGTTGAATCTGCCGCTCGCGCCAGCAACGCTCCGGACACCGTCGCCACGGTCGGCATCTGCGAAGTTTTTCCAGGCGCCGTCAACAGCATTCCGAGCCGCGCGCGACTCAGCCTCGACGCGCGAGACACCGACGTCGCTCGCCGCGACTCCGTCATGCAGAAAATCGCGCATGCCGCCGAGATTATTGGTTCCGAGCGCGGCGTTTCCATCCGCACCGACCTGCTCAACGCCGATGCCCCCGCCGACTGTTCCGCTCTCGTCACCGAGGCCCTAGCCGACTCCTGCCGCGCGCACAATTTCGCTTTTCTCCCCATGGTCAGCCGCGCTTATCACGACTCGCTCTTCA
>DASSYL010000492.1:0-5354 GCA_035703315.1 Candidatus Acidiferrum sp.
CCGCAAATGGGGCGTCCTCGATCCCGCCATGAACCCTACGGAAGAAAAAACCTACAAATTTCTCGACGACTTCATCGGCGAAATGGCTAAGCTTTTTCCCGACCAGTATTTCCACATCGGCGGCGACGAAGTAAATGGCAAGGAGTGGGACGTCAATCCCAAAATTCAGGAATACAAGAAATCCCACAATCTCAAATCCAACGAAGAACTTCAGTCTGTTTTCATCCAGCGCGTCCAGAAAATCTTGGCTAAGCACGGAAAATCGGCCATCGGCTGGGATGAAATCTTCACTCCCGGCGTGCCTGGCGTTGCAGAGGTTGTACCGACAGCCCCTGCGCTAAGTAAAGACATCATGATCCACTCGTGGCGCGGTCCGGAGTCGCTCGCGGCGGCTGCTCGACAGGGTTATCACGGAATTCTTTCGAATGGCTACTACCTCGACCTCGGCTGGACCGCTGCCCGGCACTATGCGGTGGATCCCCTGAGCGTCGCCGCTGCCGCGCTCACGGACGACCAGAAAAAACTTATCCTCGGCGGCGAGTCCGCCATGTGGTCCGAGTACGTCGGCGCCGAAAACATTGATTCGCGCATCTGGCCCCGCAACGCTGCCATCGCAGAACGCCTTTGGTCGCCGCAGTCAGTGACCGATCCCGCATCTATGTACGCGCGGCTCGATGTTGAATCCGCGCGCCTAGAGTGGCTCGGCCTCACCCACCGCACCTACTATCGCAAGATGCTTCAGCGCGTCGCCGGCCCCGCCACACCCGAAGAGTTCGCAGCACTCAAAACTCTTGCCGACGTTGCGGAACCGGTGAAAGAATACACGCGCGAGGAAACCGCTCTGGTCGAGGCTACCAGCCTGACTCCTCTGAATCGCATTGTTGACGCGGTCTCCCTGGAAAGCGACGCGGCCCGATATTTTTCCGAACTGGTGGACAAATTCCTCGCTGGCTCATGCCGTGACGCGGCCATCGCTGCCGAACTCCGCGCATACCTCACGCGTTGGAGCCAAAACGAGGCGGCTTTCACATCGCTCGCCCAGAAATCTTCGTTCGTCAAAGAAGCCGCTCAAACTTCGCGCGATCTCTCTGCACTTGGCGCTGCCGGCCTTTCATCCCTCGACGCCATCTCAGCCGCCAAACCGCTTTCCACAGACCAGCAATCCCAGCTGAATTCCACGCTAACCGAAGCCGCCAAGCCCAAGGTGCAGCTCTTGCTTGTTCCTGTTGCTTCGGTCCGGAAACTGGTCGTTGCCGCCTCTCAATCTCAGATTTGCGGGCCCAAATAGGTCGCGCGCAATCGGCCGCGCGCAAGTGGTTACTTGTTCGCGGCGCTTTGCTGCTTCGTCGCATGGTGGCAGTGGCCCCCGCCCGAGTCCCGAAAACCATCCGCATTCACGGGAATGAATTCCCACGCATACCGGTCCGGCCACAGCGTCAGCTTGAGCACGCCGTACGTTTCGAAATTCCTTACTTCGCTGTTCGGCAGCGCTGTCCCCAGCGGATCATGGCTCCGGCCGCCCGTTCCCACTACAATTTCTCGGATCCCGTTCTTCTCGTCCGCATTACCGTCCGGATCTTGCGGCGCAAAACGCTCGTATGAATGCTCATGGCCCGCCAAAATCAAGTCCGCATGCGCCTCATACAGGTCTCGCCACAAATCGCGCAATTCCGGATGCACCGCATGGCTGCGAAACACTCCGCTGCTATACAAGGCATGGTGCCCAAACGCCGCAATGCACGACTTTGCATGTTCTTTTAAGTCCTGCTTCAGCCACTTCTCTTGTGGCGAGCCAATTCCACATCCTCCCACTCCGGGCGCCACGCAATTCGTGTTCAGCGCGATCACATGCCATTGCCCCAAATCAAAACTGTAATAGCTCTTGTCCGGCGTGCCCGCCTGCCCGCCCCAGTACGCAAAATACGCCGCGCCGCCTCCTGCGTTGTACTCGTGGTTGCCAGGCGTTGGCTTGGTCCGATCCTTGAACCTCCCCCACGTCGTTCCGTAACAATCGCGAAACTCCTGCGCCGTCCCGCGTTCGTACGCCAGGTCGCCCGCCGCAAACACCGTTCCCGGAATGCGCTCAATCAATTTCGCAGTAGCCTCCGCTCCCGCCAGGGCCGAACACGCCGCGATATCCCCTGCACCCACCAGCACAAAGGGTTTTAGCTCCTCGTTTTTTTCATTTGCACCGGCCTGCGACTCGGGTTTAATTCTCGCCGCAACATGCTTATCCGGCCCAGTGCCGCAGCTCGAAGCCTCGAGACCGGCTCCCACCAACGCCAACGCCGCCAGCAACAACCATGGCCCCTGCCGCCTACTCATCCATGTCTCATTTTCCGAGTCCACAAATCTACCTCTCCTCCAAGGCGCGCGACAGCGTAGCACAGACGAGCAGCACAGACTTCAGCCTGTGCCGCGATTGCGCCTGCTACTGCAAGGATTTTCTTAGCTCTGTGTAAGCTGTTAAAGATAAAGTATTTGTCTTGATTTGACCTGCTCCTTCCCCGTTGACTTTTCCTTCCAAATTTCATACACTTAATTCCGACCGAATCAGTCGCATATGCCCTTGCCCGGCGCTGATTTGGATCGGGCGTTGGTGGGGATGTTCAAGCTTTCCAAAAAAGCAGACTACGGCTTGATTGCCGTCAAACATTTGGCTTTGCATCGCAGCGAGTCGCACGCCTGCAGCGCGAACGAAATCGCCGAAGAATACGGCATCTCCACCACGTTAATGGCGAAAGTTTTGCAAAAGCTGGCTCGACATTCGCTGGTGGATGCCAGGCATGGTTCTACGGGCGGCTACCAATTGGCCAAACATCCGGAGCGCATCAGCGCTCTGGACGTGATTACGGCAATTGACGGCCCAGTCTTGATTACTTCGTGCGTCACCAGTCACGGAAACTGCGACGCTGCATCCAAGTGCTCGGTGCGCGAGCCGCTCCGCCGCGTCAACGAAAGCATCATGCAGGTCCTCAGCACCGTGACGATTTCGCAGATGTGCGACGACCCACAGGAGCAAGTTCTGGTGGCCCTGCGGGGCTAGTAGCGCGGGCAAAGTTGTCTTGCGCCGCATGGCGTCTTTCGGGTTGCATTCTTTAGGACGTGGGAGCTTTAGCTCCCACGCAAAAGCTAGACACGATTAGGGGCCTCAGCCCCTGAAGCAAGGAAGAAACGGTTTTAGAAGTTTCACGGGAGAATCAAAAATGGCTGTAAAGCTGCCAATCTATTTTGACAATCATGCCACCACTCAGGTTGACCCTCGCGTGGTCCAGGCCATGCTGCCTTATTTCACCGACAAATTCGGCAATGCCGCCAGTCGGAACCACGCCTTCGGCTGGGCCGGCGAAGAAGCCGTTGAAAATGCCCGCACGCAGGTCGCAAGCCTGATCGGCGCGACTCCAAAGGAAATCATCTTCACCAGCGGCGCCACCGAAAGCGACAACCTGATGATCAAGGGCGTCGCCGAAATGTACCGTGAAAAGGGCAATCACATCATCACCCAGGCCATCGAACACAAAGCTGTGCTCGACACCTGCAAGCGCCTTGAAAAAGACGGCTTTGAGGTGACCTATCTGCCTGTTCAGCGCGACGGCCGCGTCGATCCCGAGGATGTGCGGAAAGCCATCACTCCGAAAACCATTCTCATCACCGTCATGTATGCCAACAACGAAATTGGCGTCATCAATCCCATCGCGGAAATCGGCAAAATCGCCAAGGAACGCGGCATCTTTTTCGCGGTGGACGGTGTTCAGGCCGTCGGCAAAATTCCCGTGGACGTGCAAAAGGACAATATCGACCTGCTGGCCATTTCAGCGCACAAGCTTTACGGACCCAAGGGCGTTGGCGCCTTGTACGTTCGTCGCCGCAACCCGCGCGTGCAGCTCGCCGCTATCATTGACGGCGGCGGCCACGAACGCGGCATGCGCTCCGGCACGCTCAACGTTCCTGGTATCGTCGGCCTCGGTGCCGCCTGCGAAATCGCCCAGAAAGAAATGCCGGAAGAATCCGTCCGCCTTCGCAACCTGCGTGAGCGCCTGCGCGTCGGCCTTGAAACCAAACTGGATGAAGTCTTCATCAACGGCTCTATGGAGCATCGCCTCCCCAACAATCTCAACATGAGCTTTGCTTACGTCGAAGGTGAATCGCTCCTCATGGGCATCAACGACATTGCCGTCTCTAGCGGTTCGGCCTGCACTTCGGCCACCCTGGAGCCCAGTTATGTTCTTAAAGCGCTTGGAGTTGGTGAAGATCTCGCCCATACTTCCATCCGCTTCGGCCTTGGCCGCTTCAATACCGAGGAAGAAGTGGACTACGTGACCGAAAAGATGGTTCAGGTCGTGACCAAGCTTCGTGAGCTTTCGCCCCTTTACGAAATGGCTAAAGAGGGCATCGATATTTCCAAGATGAAGTGGCAGACCGCCTAGCCCGGTCCCGCATCTAACTGGAAGATGAGCAGAAAACCAAGGGTTTCAGGGCTGGACCTAATAAACCCTGAAATATAGAGAAGGGCAGGAAACAGAGCAATGGCAGCTACACCAGTCAGTGAAGGCACAATTCGCGTGCACCGCTCGATCGCGGGCACCAGCGCGCCGTTCCGCGTCGCGTTCGTTCCCTATGGCGAAGGAGATGACGCCAAGCCCGCCGGCGAACGCTCGTTCCGCCACCTCCAGGAAGTTCGCGCTTTCTTGAAGGTTTTGGGCGTCGGAGCGGACTACATCAAGGATGTTTTGCGTCAGTTGACCGCTGGGCGTTCCGCATGGGTGCCCAACGTCGCCATTTCTGAGAAAGTGCTGCGCACTGCCGGATTCGTCAGCATTGGCAATCTGGCCCGCAGCAGCTAATTCGGTTGGTAGCACAGGTTTAACCTGTGCGCGATGCCAGCTTCACCGAGGTCTTTCCTCCTCGCGAAGCTGCAGCATCGCGGCTCCTAGGTTCTTTAGGAGGCGGCTTTAGCCGCTGCATGCGAGAGTCTCGAAGTCAGGGGGGCATTAGCCCCTGAACAAAGTTTTCGCGGTCGAAGGAGAATGTTTCATGGCTTATAGCGACAAGGTCGTAGATCATTACAACAATCCGCGCAACGTCGGGAGCCTCCCCAAGGAAGATCCCAACGTCGGCACCGGCCTCGTCGGCGCCCCGGAATGCGGCGACGTGATGAAGCTGCAGATGCGCATCAACCCGGAGACCCAGGTCATCGAAGAAGCCCGCTTCAAGACGTTTGGCTGCGGCTCCGCGATCGCCAGCTCGTCTCTGGCCACCGAATGGGTCAAGGGCAAGACCGTCGACGAAGCGTTGTCCATCAAGAACACCGACATCGTCCGCGAGCTCGCGCTTCCTCCGGTCAAGATTCATTG
>DASSYL010000554.1:0-7308 GCA_035703315.1 Candidatus Acidiferrum sp.
CCAGCCACTCCCCTAGCACCGGAATATGCCCCGCCCGGAAAATCGGCAGCGCATAGGACTCCATCAGCTCCACATTCTTCCGGATCAACTCCGCATCGTCATTCGTCCCCGACCGATACGGCCCCGCAATCAGAATCATCAAAGACTTATTCGCGTTTGATTTCACACGTTCCTCTCATTAAATGCGTACCTTGCCGGCGCCAGGGTGATCGTCGAGGCATTCACTTCGACTTATCCGCCACCACCGCCCCACCCTTCATCACCCATTTCACCTTCTCCATCGCCACTCCAATATCCGCCGTGGGATCCCCCTCAACCGCAACCAAATCCGCGAAGTACCCCGCCGCTACCGCCCCTAATTCTCCGTTCTCCCCCAGCAAATCCGCCGCATTCACCGTCGCCGTCTTCAACGCCTCTTCCGGCGTCATCCCCGCCTTCACAAACCATCCGAGCTCCCGCGTGTTCTGCCCGAACATCGAGTACACTGCATCTGAGCCCATCGCAAATTTCACTCCCGCCTTGTGCGCCTTCCGCGCCGTCTCTAGGTTCCGCGCAATGAACGCCTGCGACCGCGGCTCAAATCCCGGCGCATACCCGATCTTGCTTCCGTTCTCCACGTAGTAACGATTGTGATCAATCGTCGGCACATAATACGTCCCACGTTTGGCCATCTCCGCAATCGTCGCGTCGTCCATGTCCGTCGCGTGCTCCAGCGAATCCGTACCCGCCCGCACCGCATCGCGTGCGCCATCCGGTCCGTAGGAATGAATCGCAATCTTTTTCCCGAACTGATGCGCCGCCTCCACCGCCGCTTTGATCTCGTCGTAGCCGTAGGTTTGAAACCCACTGGTGTCGTCGTCAGTTCCCGTCGAAGCGAACATTTTGATCACATCCGCCCCGGCCGCCACTTGTTGCCTTACCACGCGCAGCACTTCCGGCACGCCGTCCGCAATTCCTCCGGGGGGCGGCGCCCCCGGCGCCGTGTTCGAGCCCTTATACGCCGTGCTCGTCACCGACAGCCCATACCCGCAAACAAACATCCTCGGCCCCATCATTTCCCCGCGATTGATCAGGTCCCGCATCGCAATGTCCATGTACTGGTCCGACCCCAGATCCCGCACCGTTGTCACGCCCGCTTCCAGCGTCCGCATCGCCCCCTTGCGCGCGATAAAAACTTCCACCGCCGCCGAATTGTTCGCCACCTGCTTCAGCATCGGGACGCCCGGTGTCTCGTCGGTGTACAGCGTCATGTGCGTGTGCACATCAATCAACCCTGGCAACCCGTAGTATTTCGCCAGGTCCACCACTTCCGCCCCCGCCGGTATCCGCTTCGCATCCGTAGTCACTTCTCGCACCCGCTCGCCCTCCACAATCACGATCGCATTCGTCCAAACCTTCCCCTTCCCATCCCACAACTTCCCAAACCTCACCGCCTTCAGGCTCTTCGTCTCAGCCGCTTTTTCTTGTCCAACTGCACATCCACATGCCAAAGCCAACCCGCACACCACCGCCGCCATCCTTCGAATGTTCATCCTTCCGCTCCCCGAAGCCGCCTCACACACACTAGCTCCATCGTTCGCACCAATGTTCTAGCCGACGGCGGCTCCCATTGTCACTCAGATTCGCCTTCCGCCCTGGCCTGCAGTCCTTGGATCCGCTTGAATTGCCCGACCGAGGCCACCACCTGCAAACCCATCGTTATTCGAGCTATTAGCGCCCACATTGGCATTCCGAGGTCGCGACGCGGTCGAGTAATCTGCTTTTTCTGAGTTTTCTGAAAACTTGGGGCTGCGTTCACCTGCAAAGACGCCGCGTCTTCGCAAGTGTTTATTACTACCGCGAACCGGCCTCGCCAATTTCCTTGCACCTCAGTTCTTGCCTTGTAACATTCCTCCATGCCCTCCTTACCGTCCCAGATTGGCGGCATTCCGCTCTGGGGCATCCTCTTTGCCATTGCCGGAATCCTGCTCTTCTTCCTCAAGATGTCCGCAGGTTCTACCGATCAGGACCGCTACCCCACCACCAGGTTCTTTCTCTACATCGCCGCCATCTTTATCGGCGTCGTAGGCTTCGCCGACCTGGTCCGCTGGGCCAACCTCTGGTAGCTGACCTTTTTAACGCCCCGTCTTGGTAGTCTCGATCACACCAGCAACGTGCGCGAATAGCTTTTTCTATCTTCTCATTCGGTTCGAACCGTAACGTTGTGTATATTTAATCCTATAGATAACAGACCGTATCTCCGATACCATCCTTTCGCTGTTTCGGGAATCGAGTCGAGCCACGGCCGGATCGCGAGCTTCCCAACGCTTTACATTGTCCGCTACGGTGGTGGGCATTTTCGGGCCGTTTTTTCGCCGCCGGTCCGTGGAAGCTTCCGTTCATTGAGATTTTGGCGTTGGTAAAGCGTCCCTGTCCCTCAGCCTTGGCGACCCCAAGTTAACGTTCTAAGTTCAGTAGAATCAATATCTAAAGGAAAACAGTCCGCAACTCGTTTAGAATGAATACATGTCAAAAATTCAGCGGGATACCTACTGACGGAAAGGGTCGCGCCTTCTGCGGCAAGGATCCCGGTCGGGCGTTCCTAGTTCTTCCGTCCTAATTCGGTGACAAACTCTTTTTCCGTCACCGAGGGGAGACTAAGCCGGTGTCCCATTTTGGTGAAGCGGGAAGTTCTATGGATTTCGGGAAACAATTTTCCATTAATTACATTCGTTTCCTAGCACTTTTCACAGGGAGTGATTACAATCCTCTAAAATGTTTCGCATGCGTCCAGTTTTTCGCTCTTTTTGGCGCGGGAGACTGTCTCTCAGCCCTCTCTCTAAGCTCTTCCGTTCGGCAATGCAATTGCCTTTCGTCTCCTCGAGGATCACCAACTTGAACGCCCCGGCCCCTGCCGCAAAGCCCTATAGCAACCAATTCTGGCTCCGTGCACCACTTCTGCTCCTCGTCCCAGCGGTACTACTGGTTACATTTTTTGCAGTCCGCCATTTGCACCGGCAAGCGCCGTCGTCTCCGAGCGCGCCCGTCTCTTCGCTCCAGACCAGCTGGCAGACCGCTTTCGATCTTTCCGCCTCCGCCTCCCCCGCATCCCGCCGCGTTGTTTTCCCGTACTCCGTGATCCCCGGCGGAGTCCGCGACGCGAACGAACTCCACTCCGCCGCGGCAAAGGATCCCGTGGTCGCCGAGCACTACTCCGATTTCCGCATTCCCCGCGCGCACACCATCCGCCTCGACCGTCCCACCGCCATGTTTGTTTCCTATCGCATGAACAATCATGTCTACTGGACGCGCAACCGCATGACGATTCCCGCCGGCGAAACCCTCATTTCCGATGGAGAGAGTTACGCTCGCGTGCGCTGCGGCAACCGGCTCTCTCCCGTCGCAGCTCTTCCCGTTTCCATTTCCGAACCCCCTGCGGAAAAACTCGAGAGCCCCGATTTCGTCCCGCCGCTTCTCGCTAATCTCATGCCCGGCGAAGAATTCGGGGCCTTCCCGTATCCCGCAAACTTGCCCGGATTCCCCGTGCTTCCGTCCAGCGGGCCAATCGCATCGGGTGTTCCTCCAGTCGGATTTCCCCCAATCATCCCGCCCGGCGTTATACCTCCCAGCGGGAATACCACCGGTCCGCCAACCGGACCGCCAACTGGACCGCCAACTGGTCCCCCTTCACCCGTGGCCACTCCCGAGCCCGGCTCGCTCACATTGCTCCTCTGCGGCGCGTTTTTCTTCGGCGCCCTGTGGGCCTTCCTCCGTAAATGACTTTTCGATTCGCCCTTCGCTTACCATTCCTTCCTGTCGAAACAGCCTAACAGGGTTGGATTCTTCGAAAAACTTGGGGCTCGGTGCGGCTGAATTCCGAGAAATCACAAAACGCAGAGCAACAACTCTCCGTTCGCTACGTCTATCCCGGCAACGGAGAACCCACGACATGTACCGTTTCCTGGCCGCTTCGCTCCTGTTGTTGTGCCCTTCCGCGTATGCGCAGGACAAGTCAGCATCTCCCGCAAGCGAGGCCACGTTTCGCGCTAATCCCGCGCATACCGGCGTTTACAACGCTCCCGGCCCCTCTGCGTTCCACAAAGTGAAATGGCAGTTTGCGGCCAAGGCGCAGATCCTGTCGTCGCCTGCCGTCGCTGGAAATACGGTCTACTTCGGCAGCAACGATCACCGCTTGTACGCGGTGGATTTGGAGACTGGCGCGAAGAAATGGGAGTTCAAAACGGACGGCCGCGTGGTATCGAGTCCGGCGGTCTCGAATGGCTTGATATATTTTCCGAGCTACGACAGCAATTTCTACGCGCTCGATGCGGCCTCCGGAACGCTGAAATGGAAATTCAAGACCGATGGTGAACGCCGTTTCATCGCCAAACATCTACACGGTGTCGAACCCGCCGCCGAAGCGGTTCCTGATCCATTCGACTTTTATCTTTCTTCGCCGCTCGTAGCGAACGGCACGGTATTTTTCGGCTCCGGTGATTCGAACGTGTATGCGCTGGACGCGACGACAGGTTCGCTGAAATGGAAGTTCAAGACCGGCGACGTGGTTCACGCTTCGCCCGCGTACGCCGACGGCACGCTGTTCACCGGCAGCTGGGACACCTATTTTTATGCGCTCGATGCCGAGACCGGCAAGGAAAAGTGGCGCTTCAAAACCGGCGAGGACCACGAAATTTACAATCAAACCGGATTGCAAGCATCGCCCGCGGTTGCGGATGGCGTCGTGTACTTCGGTTGCCGCGATTCCAAGTTTTACGCAGTCGACGCAAAGTCCGGACGGCAGCTCTGGGCCTTTAGCAACAACGGTTCCTGGGTCATCAACTCGGCGGCGATCAAAGACGGCAAAGTGTATTTCGCCACGTCGGACACCGGCTTGCTTCGCGCGCTCGATGCAAAAACGGGCGCCGAACTCTTCACGCTCGATTTCAATCATTGGCCGATGTTTTCCTCTCCTGCAATCGCCGGCAACATGATGTACCTCGGCTCGCACCAAGGCCGCCTGTTGGCAATTGATCTCACCACGCAAAAACTAGCCTGGTATTTCGAAACGGACGCCGCCAAGAAGAACGGCCCCGCGCTGACTACCGATAAGGGCGCTCCCAACTACCAAGCGGCTTTCGCCGACAATTTTTACGACGACATCGTCCTCGGCCTGCAAAAAATGCTTTCCATCGGAGCCGTGCTTTCTTCGCCTGCGATTGCCGGCGGCACCATTCTCTTCGGCTCGACCGACGGCAATCTCTACGCCATCAATTGACCGCTACTCGAGCGTGGCGGGCAATTCCCCGCTTTTACTGATTGCCCCGCCTGCAGGCTCCCCCTGCATACTTTCTGGCCATGGAGAGTTTCTCTGTTTCCGCGCTGTTGGGTGACGCGCGCACGCTGCTTTTTTCCCTCGGCGTCTTGGCCGGCAGCACGCTAATCGGCATCGTCGTCTACTTGCTACTCTTGGGGTTCTTCTCGCGCCTGCTGCGGAATTCGACTTCGACGCTTCGGCTTATGCTGCTGAAGCAAACGCGCCCGCCGGTGCGTTACCTTTTTCCGCTGCTGGCGCTGCTCATCGCATTGCCCGCAACTCCGCTGCCGGAGCGCTTCAAGGGCCCGTCCGAACATTTCCTGACGCTTTGCGTGATCGGGGTACTCGGCTGGTTGCTGATCACGCTGGTCCAGGTCACCTCAATGCTGATCCGCACGCGCTACTCCATCGCGGTGGAAAACAATCTCCACGCGCGCCGCATCCACACACAGACCGAGGTTCTCGAGCGAATCTTCATCGGCTGCATCGTGGTGATCACGATCGCAGCCATGCTGGTCACTTTTCCCGGCGCTCGGCAGATCGGCACCAGCGTTTTTGCATCTGCGGGAATTGCGGGCGTGGTTGTGGGCATGGCCGCCCGTTCGACGTTCGCAAGTTTGATCGCCGGTTTGCAAGTGGCGATCACCCACCCGATTCGAATCGACGACGCAGTGTTCGTCGAAGGCGAGTGGGGCTCGATCGAAGAGATCGAAGCCACCTATGTGGTGGTGCGGTTGTGGGACCTGCGTCGGCTGATTCTTCCGCTGACTTATTTCATTGACAAGCCATTTCAAATCTGGACGCGCACCACGTCGGAAATTATTGGTACGGTTTTTATCTATGTGGATTACACGCTGCCCGTCGAGCGCTTGCGCGAGGAGTTGCAGAACATCCTGAAAGATTCGCCGCCCTGGAACGGCAAGACCTGCGTGCTGCAGGTCACCGAGTTCACGGAAACCACCATGCAGCTGCGCTGCCTGATGAGCGCCAACTCTTCTTCCGCCGCGTTTGATCTGCGCTGCATCGTACGCGAGCGCATGATTAGCTTTTTACAGAAGAATTATCCTCAGTCGCTGCCCACGCGCCGCGACGCGGTTACGCTTTCTTCCAAATCACTCGCGGAACGGCTTCCCCAGACCTAATGGCTCGCGCGTGATGAGCTCGGATCTCACGAGCTTGCGTTCGATGGCGCGCGCTAGTAGCGGTCGTCCAGAGCCCACCGCCGAATTTCGTCTTCGACCGAAAAGGGCGCCTGACTGTCCTCTGCATAACGCGTGTCCAGTGCGAACGCATGGGCCTTGAGGGGAACCAAAAAGTACGAGCGCGCTTGCAGAAACCCGGCGACAAACAATTCCGCAAACCGCTCCACGCCGAGCAACTTTATCTGCGCGGCATGCACCAGTCCATGGAACAGGTCTCGCTGGGTAATTTTCTGGTTGAACACCACGACATCGAGAAACGTGACCGCTGCCTTGTGCGCGATGTCCGGCAGGTTCTCGATTCCCCGTTCGCGCGCTTCCTCGTAGAACCAGGGATTTTCCACGCGGCTATTTTTCAGCTCCACGATTCGAACTCGGTTCAGCAAAGCCGGCGAGAAGAATCCGCCGAGCTCGCACTTCCACGCATCGCGTAACGGATGCCCAACCGCGTAATAAAGGTCTCTCTGCATCTGCAGATACAGCGCGACTTTGGTGATCGCGTCCTGCATCAGCGGATCGCCGCGGAACGACGATAACCGCTTTGTGCTGTTGGCCGTTGCTACCTCAGGTAGTTCCCCACCCACCGGCCACATCGGAGGTTTATGTCCGAATCCTACTGCCCTTTCCGCGGTGCCACCTTGCACGGGGCGTCGAGCGTCTCCTGATGAATCGTTGCTACCTCGCGATTCTCTTGCTCTCGCGCCCGTTCCCCCCTCCGTGATTGCTCCCAAATGCTTCAAAATCTCCGAAAGTCGAGTTTCACCCTTCTTGTAAGACACAGCCTTCCCTCTCCCTGGACAGCACCTTGGCTATCTG
>DASSYL010000562.1:0-2110 GCA_035703315.1 Candidatus Acidiferrum sp.
GGCGGTTTGATTGTTGCCCGCAAGCAACGCTTGCACTCCTGACTGAACGTAACCACCGGCTTGATAGTTAGCACACCCGGACAGCACAACACTCAACGAGAGCATCGTCAACAGATCGGTTGCCTTCATGTTCTTTCCCTCCTGCCTTCCGGTTCTGATCCGAACACAAGGTCACCACGATGTTGTCCATTTCTATCGAAGCGCTAGAAAGCTGTATATTGGACTTTAGTCCAATATTGGCGAAGTGGTTAGCAAGCATGTCCAGCAGAATTTCGAATATCGAAATCCGAAACAAGCCAGAGTCAAGAGAGTCGGGTGTCAAGGGGAGCATCCCTCGTCTCTTGACACTCATCCCTCGACACTTCTTTCCTTGCTTTCTTCACGCCGGCAGCGGCGCGCCGTCGGCGATCATCCGGATTCGTCCGTCGCCTTCCGGTTTTAGCTCCCACCGTTTGCCGTGGAAGTCGGTGAGGGCGGAACGGTGCGCGATACTGATGATCGTTGCGTCTTTCAACCTGTCGGTGAGCAGCTCGTACACGTGCTCCTGGCTCGGTTCGTCTAGAGCCGAGGTGGCCTCGTCGAGGAACAACCATGCCGGTTTGTGCAGCAGCGCTCTAGCGATGGCCACCCGTTGCTGCTCACCACCGGACAGTTGCTGCGCCCAGTTTTGCTGTTCATCAAGCCGGTCCACAAAACCAATCAGGCCAGCAGCGGCAAGCGCATCACGCAACTGCGCATCGCTGAAGGTTTCGGCGGCCGCAGGGTAGCTCACCGCCTGTCGCAAGGTGCCGATGGGAAAGTAGGGACGCTGTGGCAAAAAGAGCGAGTGAAACTTGCGGGGCTGCCTGACCTGCCCCGTGCCGAAGGGCCAGATCCCAGCGATGGCGCGGAACAGCGTGCTTTTACCCGAACCGGAAGGGCCCTTGATAAGCACACGCTCGCCGGGTTCGATGCGAGCGTTGATCCCGGAAGCCAGCGCGCGTCCCGTCGGCAGCCCCAGCTCCAGGTCACGCAACTCCAAGTCGTCGATTGTAGCGTCGGGAACCACCGTCGGCCCCGCGCCGGCGCGGCTCTCTTCCTGAGTTAGGAAGATCGCCTTGCGGAAACCGCTCAGACGGTCCACGGTGGCCTTCCAAGAAGCGAAGTCGGTGTATGCCCCGATGAACCACGAAAGCGCTCCCTGCACCTGGCCGAAGGCATTGGAGATCTGGACCAGACCGCCGAGCTGGATCGCTCCCGAGAAATAGCGCGGCGCGCCCACGACGAAGGGAAACACTACGGCCGCTTGGTTGTAGCCTACGGTGAAAAAGGTCAAAAGTTTTTGGCGCTTCATGATCGCCCACCAGTTATCCACTACCGCCATGAAACGGGAGCGGAAACCGCGCAGCTCGTCTTCCTCGCCGCGATACAGCGCGACGCCTTCGCTGTTCTCGCGGAAACGCACCAGATTAAAACGGAAGTCCGCCTCGTATTTCTGTTGATTGAAGTTGAGCGGAATGAGCGGTTTGCCGATCTTGTGCGTGAGCCAGGTACCGACGATGGCGTAGACGATGGCCACCCAAACCATATAGCCATAGATGATGTAGGTCGCGCCGCCTAACGGAATCTCGAGGGGTCCGGATATCGACCAGAGAATCCCGATGAAAGAAGCGAGGGTGACGGCGGCGTTGAGAAATCCCAAACCCAGGGAGAGACTGTTCTCGACGAATAGCCTGAAGTCCTCGGCAATCCGCTGGTCGGGGTTGTCGGTGCCGTCGCCCTTGAGCTGCATCCGGTAATAGTTGCGGTCGGCGAGCCAGTCTTTGAGATAGCAGTCTGTAAGCCAGCGCCGCCAGCGGATTTGCAGCATCTGGTTCAGATAGATCCGGTACACCGCGATCACGATGTAGATCGCGGCCAGCACGCAAAAGCGCCCAATCTGATGAAAGAACTCGGCTTGGGCCTTGTCCTGGAGCGTGTTGTAGAAAAGATTGTACCACTGGTTGAACAGGACGGTCATGTAGACCATAGCGAGAGTGAGCACGATGTTCGCGATGAGCAGCAGCCACGCGCTCCGTCGCTCCTCCGACATCCAGTACGGGCGCAGCAGCGCCCAAAGATCGCGGATAAA
>DASSYL010000041.1:0-7436 GCA_035703315.1 Candidatus Acidiferrum sp.
TCATGCAAATTATCCACAACGGCTTTCCTTTCTTGCGACAATGGATACGTAGCGGCAAGCAAAAATCCCTTTTGCGGCGTCTAATAGGGAACGAAAGGGTGTACTCGCGCGTATTAAGGGTACGGGGCCTGCCGCGATTCCGGTTGGAAAGAGCCAGGAGTAACCACGTTGGGTGTAACGCCTCTCGAAGGATTGAACCAGGTGCGGATTGCCGCGGGCACGATGGAGCGAGCTGGACGTTTGAGCCGCGCGCAGCGCTCGCTGGTTACATTTTATGAGACCTTTGCGTTGGCGCTCGATTCGCTGCGCGCGCACAAACTGCGCAGTTTCCTTACCTTGCTGGGTGTGATTCTCGCGGTGACCACGCTCGTGACCGTGATGAGCTTCGTTTCCGGCATGAACTTCTACGTAGCGGACCGCATCGCCAACCTGGGCGCCAACGTTTTTATCGTGGATCGCTTCGGCATCATCACCAGCAATGACGCCTGGGTGAAAGCGCAGAAGCGGCCGCTGCTGACGATGGACGAATACGAATTCGTTCGCGACAACATGAGAACGGCCGGTGCAGTGGCGGCGCTGGACGACCGCAACATGGATATCAAGTCCGGCAACGAACGGCTGGAGCGCACCGACGTGATGGGTGCAACTCCGAACTATACCGACGTGCGCAACATCGGCATCGCACAGGGACGCATGATCACGCAATCGGACGACGATCATCGCGCGGAAGTCGCGTTCATCGGCGCCGACGTGGCCAACAAGCTTTTTCCGAACGTGGATCCGATTGGTAAAAGCTTTCGCGCGGAAACGCATGAATATCAGGTGATCGGTGTTGCTACTCCGATCGGCAGCGCGTTCGGGCAGTCGCAAGATAACTTTGTGATTATGCCCATTCACACCTACCAGAAAGAATTTCACCGGCAGAACGATTGGGTGGGTATTTTCATTCAGGCGCCGAGTGCGGAGCTGATGCAAGCCAGCCAGGACGAGGCGCGCATGCTGATGCGAGCGCGGCGGCACCTGGGCTATAACGCGGAAGACAATTTCGCGATTCTGGGTTCGGATTCGATCATGGCGTTGTGGCACGACCTGACCGGCACACTGGCGTCTGCGGCGATCGGGATTGTGAGCGTGTTTCTGGTGGTGGGCGGCATCGTGATCATGAACATCATGCTGGCCAGCGTGACGGAAAGAACACGGGAAATCGGCGTGCGGCGTTCGCTGGGCGCTCGTAAAAAACACATCCTGATGCAGTTCGTTACCGAGTCGGGCGTGCTGGCAACGGTTGGCGGAGTGCTGGGTCTGGTCGGCGCATACCTGGTGGTGGAAGTCGTGCGCAAATTGACTTCCATTCCGATGAGGACGCCGATGAGCGCAGTCATCATTTCCCTGGTGCTGTCGACCAGTGTTGGATTGTTCTTTGGGATTTATCCCGCGATGCGGGCGGCGAAACTGGATCCGATTGAAGCGCTGCGAGCGGACGGGTAAGACACACATGGCGCAAGCATACGGCGAAAACCTGAAGCAAGCGATGGATACACTGCGCACGCACAAGATGCGCAGCGCCCTTACCGTTTTCGGCGTCGTGTTGGGGGTCAGTGTGATCATGCTGGTTGCGGCGCTGCTCACGGGTTTCGATTACACCATCCAGGAAAACATGAAGCAGTTTGGCGCGGACACGGCGTTCGTCTCCAAATGGGACCAGGGCTTCCACGGCGGCAGTGCGCCATTGGAAGAGCGGCTGCGCAAACCGCTGACGCTGGAGGATGCTGACGCCATCAAAGAAGCCGCGCCGTCGGTAAAGAGTGTGACGGCGTTTATCCAGACGCCGTGGATGCAATCGCACACGGTGCGAACGAAGGCGGGCGAAGTGACCGCGATTGATTTCCGCGGGGTGCAGCCGAACTTCGGCCAGGTATACGCCAATGCCGCCACGATTGAAGGGCGTTTCATTGCGGAAGGCGACGACCTGCACAAGGAAAAAGTGGTGATGCTGGGCGAAAACGTCGCGCCGGTGCTGTTTCCGGAAGGGCATCCGATTGGCAAGGACGTGATGATTGACGGCGCCAACTTCCAGGTGATCGGCGTGGTGGAAAAGCCGAAGGGCGGTTTCGGCATGGGCGACGAAGACCGCCGCGTGCTGATCCCGTTCAACACGTTCAAGAAAATGTATCCGGCGGCGGATGAGCTGAACATGCGAGTGCAAGCGTACGCCGGCCAGCTCGACAAAATGGTGGACGAAGTGACCGAAGTCCTGCGGCGGCGGCGCAACGTGCCGTACAACGGGAAAAACAATTTTTCGGTGGCCACGGCCGCGCAGGAAGTCGATGAGTTCCACAACATCATGATCATGGTGTATCTCGGCACGATGGTGTTGAGCGCGATCGGACTGCTGATCGGCGGCGTTGGTGTGATGAACATCATGCTGGTGAGCGTTACCGAGCGCACACGCGAAATTGGAGTGCGCAAAGCCATTGGCGCAAAACGCAACGACATCACCTGGCAGTTCCTGCTGGAAGCGATGACGCTGACCGGTGCGGGAGGCGTGATTGCGCTGATTCTGGTGAACGGCCTGGTCCTGCTCATCCGGGCGACGTTGAAGTGGCACGGAATTGTGCCGGTCTGGGCTGCAGCTCTGGGCATCACGGTGAGCGTTTCCATAGGGTTGATTTTTGGCGTGTGGCCGGCGATGAAAGCAGCAAAACTGGATCCGGTGGAAGCACTGCGCTATGAGTGAAAGGCTTCAACATTCGAGCCGACCATCCTCAGTGTTTTGTTAGAGGCAGAGGTTGAGGAAGTGTCGTCGTAGCGGTGGAAACGCCCTTCTACTTCATTATCGTCACAGTAATCGCGTTAGCGCTCAGTTTCTGCGACTTGTGTTCGCAGCCGTCCGATTAGCTGATCTTTTGTGAGTAAGTTGCCGCAGCTCGGCCAGAACTAAAGCTACCAACATTAAGACCTAACCGCATGAGACCTCCAGGTAAGGTCCGCAGGCGCCCGGAGCAAGAGGGCGGGCCAGTGTTATGTCTGGTGCACGACCAGACCGTGGCAGGCTCTCTTACGGTAAACATCAATGTGTGTCCACCAAAAAACTGAACTGAGATGGTTTCAGCGAACGGAAGTGGCGACGAGGGGAGCAGAACCTTTCGCGGCCGGTGTATCGGGAGCGCCAGATTTAGGAGCCGCATTCGGCGAACCGAAATTGGGAGAAAGCGAAGCGGAGGGCCAAAGGATGTCGAGGCCGGCATCGTGTTTGACGAGCATTTTGGAACGGCGGACGACGCGGATAGCGAGCAGGTTGGGCGTGCCGGTCTGGAGTTCGGCAAGAGCCTGCTTTTCGATTTGCAGGGTTTTGTCCTGGCGATAGAGGGCGATGCGAAATTCGTGCGCTCCGGGCGGGAAACGGCGGTCGAGGTGCAACGTTTGGCCCGGGCGTGTGACGGAGAGTGGGGAGGTGGCGGCGAGCTGCTGGTCCACGAAGATGGCGAGCGTGGCGCCTTCGATAGCGGAGGAAATTTCGATACCAAGGGAAGCTGCAGCTGCAGAGACGCGCGGTTCAGCGGTCGCACGAAGTGCCGGCAACGAAGTTTTACTGACGGCCTCGGGGACGCTAGCGGAAATGCCCGCCGACGAGGTGTTCAGGATTTTGGGCTCAGCGGACTTTGCGCGCGTCGAATTTGCGGCGTCCACGTGAGAAGCAGATCGTTTTGGCCTGGGGATTTGTGCTGGAGGCTGTGCCTTGCGCGCGGCAGCCGTTGACGGTGCAGCTTCTTCGCCGGCGGGTGAAGCAAAATCCAGCGACGACTTCTGCGGCACGGCCATGGTAGTAACAGCGAGAGGTGCAGCGGCGATGTTCGCAACCGCCGGCCGGTGATGGTTCGGAAACGAGCGATGGACGACGGGAATGGCGAGAAGGGCGGCAACGACGGCACCGCCGTAGATCCACTTATCGGCTGGGCGCAAGGGCCGATTGAACCACGATCTGAAAAAAGAGAAATCGAGGCGATGCGGGGGCGGCTGCTGTTGGCTGCGCGCGAAGGGATAGAGGGACGCGGCGAGTGATTCGCCGGACCCGTAGCGGTCGCCGGGATTCTTGGCGAGGCAGCGCATCACAATGCGGTCGAATTCCGGAGGCAGGGCTGGATTGTGGTGAGAGGGCGCGGGCGGCTGCTTGGCAACGATTTGAGCGCACACGGCGGCGACGGAGGAGCCGTCGAAGGGGCGGACGCCGGTGGTCAATTGATAGAGGACGATGCCAACGGAAAAAATGTCGGAACGGTGATCCTGCGGTTCGCCCTTGATTTGCTCGGGTGAGAGATAGGCAGGAGTACCGACCAGGCTGGCCGCGCCGGAAACCTGAGTGGCGAAGCGAGCGATGCCGAAGTCGCCGAGTTTGATCTGGCCGTCATCGGTGACAAAGATGTTGGCGGGTTTGACGTCGCCATGAATGACGCCGGCTTTGTGGGCGCGGCTGAGAGCGCTGGCGAGGTCGCCGGCCCAAACGCCGGCACGAACCAGGGGCACGGGGCCTTTTTCGGACAAGACTGCGTCGAGCGTTTTGCCGGGGACGTATTCAGTGACAAGGTAAGCGGAGCCGTCGTCATTGGTACCGAGATCGTAAATGCAAATGATGTTGGGATGGGAGAGGCGGCCAAGGATTTGCGCCTCGCGAAGGAATTGTTTTTGGAGTTCGAGAGAGCCGAATCCGGTGGCGAAGGTCTTCAATACGACGGTGCGATCGATGAGAGTGTCGTGAGCCTTATCGACGCGACTGGAGGCGCCGACGCCGATGGTGCCCAAAATCTGGTAACGGGTCTGGGACATTAAGTTGCGAATTTGCGGCGGTAGCGTCGCGCCCCGCGCCAGAATGGCAAAAGCAGATACGCCAGCCAATGGTTCAAAAGTTACAAAAATCAGGCCTTGCCCTTAGTACGGACGGACAGGTTGCGGAGAGCCGGATTCGATTGGCCTTCGCTGAACAGGGGAACAGGGCGGTCTGGAATTTTCCCGGTGGCGAGCGTGCGGGAAACGAACTACGGCGCGGCGCCGCCGCTCGGGCCGGGCGGCAAGTGGTCTTCAAAATAGCCGAGGATGTGGCTGTAAACGTCGGCAGAGGTGCCTTTGCCCTCGAAGATGCCGTGGGTCCGTCCGGGGTAGAAGCGCATGTCGAACACCTTGCCCAGTGAAACCAGCTTGTTCACCAGCAGCTCGAAACCCTGGAAATGGACATTGTCATCGCCGGAGCCGTGCATCACCAGCAAACTGCCGCGAAGGCCCTCAGCGAAGTTGATGGCGGAGCTGACTTCGTAGGCCTTGGAGCTTTGCTGCGGCAGGCCCATGTAACGCTCCTGGTAAATGCTGTCATAGAGGCGCTGGTCCGGCACGGAAGCAACCGAGACACCAACGCTGTAGAGATCAGGATAGCGAAACATCAGATTGAGCGTGGAGGTGCCGCCGCCGCTCCAGCCCCAGACCCCGACACGTTTGGGATCAACAAAGGGATGGGATTTTTCGAGTGATTGCAGCGCAGCGGCCTGCTGCTGCGAAGACAACGGTCCGACGTTTCCGTAGATGATTTTGCGCCACTCGCGCCCGCGCGGAGCAGGTGTGCCCTGGTTGTCGAAGCTGGCAACGAGATAGCCGGATGCGGCGAGATCGCGGAGGAAAACAGAAGGCCAGCGGTCGGTCACGGTTTGTCCGGCAGGCTCGGAATAGACATAGACGACGAGGGGATATTTTTTTGTGGCGTCGAAAGCGGGAGGCTTGAGGAGCCATCCATCCACGTTGAGGCCATTGCCTGCGTCGAGCTGAAGAAATTCCGCGGGACCGGCGGAAAGCAGTTTGACCCGTTCGGACAGAGCAGAGTTATCGGCGGTGGCGCGCAGTACGCGATGGTCGGGAAGATGAACTACGTCGGAAGCAGGGGGTGAATTGAACGAGGAAAAATCGTGAAAAGCATATTCGCCGTTCGGCGAAACGGTGTAGGAGTGAGTGCCAGGTTGCGCGGGAGTGACGCGTTCCGGACCGGCTGAAGCGTCGAGTGGCGCGCGGTAGAGATAACGTTGCGTCGCGTTATCGGGCGAAGCGATGAAGTAGATCCACTTTTCGTCGCCGGTAAGGCGTTCGAGCGAGACGACATCAAAATTGCCTCGCGTAACCAGAGTGGCCTTGCCGGAGTCGAGCGAGACTCGGTAGAGGTGGCGCCAGCCGTCGCGTTCGCTGAGCAGAAGAAATTCCTGATTGTGGTTGATCCAAAGAACCTGTTCGTTGAGGTCGACCCAGGCGCGGTCCTCCTCGACGAGGATGACGCGGGAGGCACCGCCGGCGGCATCGGCCAGCAGAAATTCATTGCGGTTCTGCAAGCGATTCATGTGCTGCAGGAGCAAGTGCCCGGCGTCAGCCCAGCCCATACGAGGGATGTAGAAATCCGCTGGATTGCCGGCGGTTTTCATCCAGGTAATTTTTCCGCCAGAGGCTTTGACGGCGCCGACGCGGACGGAGGAATTGGGCGTTCCCGTGAGCGGGTAAGGGTAACGAAGCGTCTGCGGATAAGGCAGGTCGCCTGGATAGGGAATTCCTGTGACGATTTCGCCGCGCGGATCACCAAGATTGTAGATAAGCGTATAGGTACGAACTGTAGAGGTGTCGAACTGCCAGAAAGCGATGCGCTGGCTGTCCGGACTCCACTGGAAACCGTCACGAATGTCGAATTCTTCTTCGTTGACCCAGTCGGAAGTGCCGTTGATGACGGTCTCCGAGCCGTCGCGGGTCAATTGCGTGATTTTCTTGGTGGCCAGGTCTTCCGAGTAGAGGTTGTTGCCGCGGACGTAAGCGACCTTGGAACCGTCCGGAGCGAACTTCGCGAACATGAGGCTGGAGGCGGGAGCATCGGCGCCAAGTTTGCGCAGCGCGCCCGTAGCCAGATTGAAGAGCCAATAATCGCCGCGCGTGTTCTGACGCCAGACGGTCTTGGAATTCGTGAAAATCAAAAGCTGCTTGCCATCGGAAGAAAAGGAATAGCTCTCGATGGGAAATGGAGTTTTTTGGCCAGCGGGAATGAGGCGAGCAGCCGGTACGAAAATGTCGCGGGAGCCGGAAGCGGTTTGATAGCGGACGATGTCGGTGCCGCCGGGCGTGACAGAAGGCTCGAGGGCGAGGTAGGAATCGCCGCTGCCGAACCATTCTCCGCCGCGAAATGTCTTGGGCCGGAATTCGGGATTGAACATGGTGCGGGCAAGGAGTTTGGCGGCGGCTTCGCGCTGGTCGGCAAATGTGTTTGGGGCAGTTGCTGCGACCGCCGCGGCAGCGAGAACGACCAGAGCGAGCCTTTTAAGCATGCGCATTCATGAGCCTCCGAAAATTTCGCGGAGGAAAACAGTAGCAGATTCTGGGAAGTTGCGTGTGAGGACGCGGAACGAAAGCTGATGTTTCGTAAC
>DASSYL010000129.1:0-2905 GCA_035703315.1 Candidatus Acidiferrum sp.
CAGGACGCTGGCGTCCGCTTTCCTAAGCGGGTAGCGTCCGGTTTATCCCGCTGCCTCTGACTTCTCCCCTTGATGTTCTACCCGAAGCGGCGTAGTCTCGCCTAGAATGTCTACCAAAGAAGCTCAGAAGCGCATCGAACTCCTGCAGGGCACCCTCGATCTGCTGATTCTCCGCACGCTCATGCTCGGCCCGGCCCACGGACACGCCATTGCCAAGGCCATTGAATTTCGCTCCGATGAAGTCCTCCAGGTCGAACAGGGCTCGCTCTATCCCGCGCTCCATCGCTTGATCAAACGCGGCTGCATTTCGGTCGAGGGGGGAATTTCAGAGAACAATCGCCGTGCCAAGTTCTACCGGCTGACCGTTAAGGGCCGCCGCCAGCTCGCCGCCGAAACCAGTAAGTGGGAAAGAGTCGCGCGAGCCATCGGGCGGATTCTCCAGCCGGCCAAACAGGGGGGCGAATTGTGAAGCGTCAGGACAAGATGCTCGAAGGTCTCGGTCAGGAAATTCGCGACCACGTCGAACTCGAAACGCAAGACAACCTGGTCCGCGGCATGTCGCCAGCCGACGCGCGCCGCGCGGCGCTCCTCAAGTTTGGCAACCCAACGCTCGTGGCCGAGGAGACGCGCGCTGTCTGGCGCCACCTCTGGCTTGACGAGCTTGTGCAGGACCTCCGCTTTGGGGTGCGCATGCTTTTCAAGACTCCGGGCTTTACTCTAGTAGCGGTCCTCACGCTCGCGCTGGGCATCGGCGCCAACACTGCAATTTTCAGTCTTCTCAATGCGGTAATGTTGCAGTCGATCCCGGTTCATGATCCCCGGCAACTTATGGTCCTGCTCTGGTCCGCCCGCGGTCACCCGCAAAATAGCGGCAGCAACAGCTTTGGCGATTGCAGCCGGAGCGACTGGAGAGGTTCATTCCCCACGAGCTGTTCGTTTACCTATCCCATGTTTCAGGAAATACGCAATCGCGGGGACATATTCTCAGGGGTAAGCGCATTTGCCGGTCCGGCGCAGCTCAATTTAGCGGGCAACGGTAGTGCGACGATGGCCAGCGGGGAACTCGTCTCCGGCGATTATTTCCAAACCTTGGGCGTTTCGGCGGCGTTAGGAAGGACGCTCGAGGCCGCAGACGAAAAGCCGGGCGCGGAAGCAGTCGTGGCGCTAAGCTACTCCTATTGGCAAGGCGCTTTCGCCGGGAATTCAAGCGTCATCGGAAAATCCATCACGCTGAATGGCGTCCCATTCACCATTGTCGGTGTAGCCGATTCCCGCTTTACGCGGCTGGTGCCGGGCAAATCTCCGGATTTGTGGGTGTCCCTCTCCCAAGTCAACGCGCTGCGAATCCCGTGGACCAAGCTCGAGAGAAGCAACACCGCCTCGTGGTGGCTCACTATTGTGGCGCGCCTCGCTCCGGGTGCTTCGCTTCCACAAGCCCAACTTGCGGTCACCACACTGTTTCGGAACGAAGTCATTCACGATGCCTTGTTGAAGCCGGCTGACGATCCCCGAGTCGCCTTGCTTCCCGCCGAACGCGAGCTCGTCGGAATGCGCGGCGACGTCAAGCAACCGCTGTTCGTCCTGATGGCGGCGGTTGGGATCTTGCTGCTCATTTCGTGCGCCAACGTGGCCGGACTGATGCTGTCTCGCGCGTCCACCCGTCAGAAAGAGATGGCCGTGCGGCTGGCCATGGGCGCCGGCCGCGGCCGCGTCACTCGCCAGCTCCTGACCGAAAGCGTGATGCTGTCCTTTGCCGGAGCCGCCATCGGAATTTTGATCGCTATTGGGGAGCCAATGCGCTGGCCGCCTTCGTCGCTGCCAATCGCTACTCCTCGGTGTACTTGAACGCCAACCCGGACCTCACTGTCCTGGCCTTTGCCCTTGGAATTGCACTGCTTACTGGAATTCTCTTTGGTCTCGCGCCGGCGCTCCGCGGCACCAGCGTCAATCTCGCGCCCATGCTCAAGGAAAATGCGGCCAGCGCGGCCGCCGTGGTGTCCGGAAAGCCCCACAAATTCGCCGTGGGAAACTTCTTGGTCGTCCTACAAGTGACTCTGTCGGTCATTGTTCTGGTCGGCGCGGGACTTGTTGTTCGTTCGCTCGCCAACCTCAAGGGAATTGATCCCGGATTCGATACCCACAACATCCTTCAGTTTGGCGTGGATCCGACGCTCACCGGCTACTACCCGGAAAACCAAATACCGCCGCTCTACCGCGAATTGCAAACCCGCCTGAGCGCATTACCCGGCGTGCTCTCCGTCAGCTATTCGTCAACCGCGCTGCTGGACGGCAGCCTGTGGACTTCCGATGTGAAGGTCCAGGGCCGCGCCGACAAAGCGACGGTTGAAACGCAGATGCTGGCAGTTGGCCCGGACTTCTTTGCCACCATGCGAATCCCCGCTATGACCGGACGTCTCCTCAATCAGGCCGACGTCGAATCCACGCATGAGGTTGCCGTGGTGAACAAGGCGTTTGTGAAAAAATTCCTGGAGAATCGCGAACCGATCGGTCTGCATTTCGGCGGCGACGATCCCAAAGACCCACAGTATGAAATCATCGGAGTTGTTGGTGACACAAAATACAGCGACTTGCGACCGGCCGTGGAACCTACCGCTTTCATACCGGTCAAAAAAGGCGGCGTGCATTTTGCGATTCGCACGGCCTCCGCTCCGCTCGCTTTGCTGCCGGCGGCCCGCCGCATGGTTGCTGGCTTGGACAACAACTTGCCTCTGTTCGACGTGCGTACGCAGACCGACCGCATCGAACGGCTGCTCTTCAACGAGCGTTTGATCGCGCGTCTGGCCGGTCTGTTTGGGTTGCTGGCCGTAGTGCTGGCCTGTCTGGGCCTTTACGGGCTGCTGGCTTATGAAGTAGCGCAACGCACTCGGGAGATCGGCATTCGCAC
>DASSYL010000176.1:0-2932 GCA_035703315.1 Candidatus Acidiferrum sp.
CTCTTAACGTATCCAGCGCGTCAAAGAGCGTATCCTCGTAGGCGTTCCGGTTTTCTCTCGCCGCGGTAACCAGTCGCTCCAGTATGGCTAATCTCGCGAGCCCAATCCTGTCGTCCACCGCGTTCGTTTCGTGAATGGCGCTTTCCAGCGCGTGCTGCCACCAGCCAGATTGATGCATAGTGTCTCCGCGACTGGGCTCTTCCGCGTGGGCACCTCTAACCTAATTCCCCCATCCCCGCGTGTCACTACCGCATTTCCTGTATCCCGGAAAACTGGCCAACATTCGGATTTCAGTTCACTTGCAACGTGAGCTTGATGGTCTGCTGCACAGTCTCCGTTCCCGTACTGGATGCAGCCACCGTAATTGTGTAACTGCCAGCAGGGGTCACGGCGGCTCCTCCCGCAGACGTCCTCCCACCTCCACAACCCGCTACCCCGAATGGGACCGCCAGAAACAGTACAATGGCACCCGCGTAGGAAATGCCCAGGCGCGCTTCCTTCATGCGTGCACAGCAACTCAAAACCGCTAAGAACAGAGCGAGTCCTACAAACGGAATCAGAAACCGCGGCCTTTGCGGCGAGTCGAGCTCGGCTCCGATTGGTACGGCCGACCGGGACATGGTAGTCACTTGAACGTTCACGGTGACCGAATTCTGTCCGTCCATTTTCATCGACGTTGGCGAAACGGTGCAGGTCGCGTCGAAAGGAGCTCCCGAACAGCTGATGGAAACATTTTGGTTGAATCCACCTAACGGGGCTATGGTCAGGGCGTAGTTCGCTGGATTCCCAGCCGAAACCGTTAGCGACGACGACGATCCCGGCGAAACCACAAAGGAGAATCCGGACTCGCCCGTCCCGGACAGACTGATCCTTTTGCACCGCGTTCAGAGCGTTATCGGAAAGGGTAAGCAGACCGGAAATCGGACCAACCGTGCCGGGCGCAAAGGTTACGCCCAGCTGGCAGGATGATCGCAGTACACGGCATCGGCCCGTATCTCCTCCCGTCACGGGAATTTCGTGGCTCATGGTAATGTTCAGCTCATGAAATCGGTCGCCACTAAGCCTATCGTCGCTCTGGCACTGTTCGCCGCCTTCGCCACCCAAATCGCTTCAGCTCAACAACCCCCAGCCAAGGAGATCCTGCTCTGGCAAAAACTCGACGCCTTCGTTCAAACGGAAAACTGCAATCTCCACGGCGTCCTCGGCCTAGCAGTCCTTGATCTCACCAACCAGCACACCCTGCTGCTCAACGCCGACGAAGTCTTCCCCACGGCCAGCACCATCAAAATCGCCATCCTTGCCGAACTGTATCGCCAGGCCCAGCAGGGCAAACTCAAACTCACCGACACCTATACGCTCCAGCAATCCGATCTGGTCGGCGGCAGCGGCATCTCCAACGCGCTCACTCCCGGTGTCACCAAGCTCGCTCTGCGCGACGTAGCCGCTCTCATGATTTCCGTCAGCGACAATTCCGCCACCAACATCCTCATCGACCGCGTCGGCCTGGAAAATGTCAACGGGCTTCTTGACTCCCTCAATCTCACCCATACCCGTCTGCGCCGCAAAATGATGGATATCAAAGCCGCCGCCGAAGGCCGCGAAAATGTCGCCACTCCGCGCGAACTCGCCCAACTCCTCGAAGCCCTCTACCGCGGCAAAGTCCTCAACAAGCAACTCACCGACGACTACTTCCACCTCCTCAGCACTCCCAAATCCAGTTACATCCCGCGCGAACTCCCCGAAGAACTCAAAATCGCCAACAAGCCCGGCGAACTCGAAGGCGTCCGCAACGATTGCGGCCTCATCTTCAACGGCTCCCGCCCCTACATTCTTTGCGCCATGTCCACCTATCTCCGCAACGAACGCGCTGGCGGCGACGCCATCGCTCGCATCTCCGGCGAAACGTATCGCATGTTCGACCGCCTCAGCCGCTCCTCCCCCTACGGCCGCGTAGTCTCGTCCCACGACTCGAGCGCCCCATGATCGTTTTCAACTTTTTTTCGAATGTCTCGATTCGATTTGCGATTCGTCCAGGCGTCACCGTTTCAGCCGCCACGCATCCAATTTGAGGGCACAGTTGCGTCACGTTAAACTAAGCCAATGTCCATCTTTCGCCAGCTTCGTCGCTGGCTCGGAGCACACGACGGCATGACCCATTTCGTAGCGGGCAATCCCGCGCCCAACTTTTCCCTGAAATCACTCGACGGCCGGAATTTTTCTCTCGCCGACGCTCTCAAAAAGGGTCCGGTCGCCCTCTCCTTTTTCAAAGTCTCCTGCCCCATCTGTAAATTCACGTTCCCCTTCCTGGAACGCGTGTTTCAACGCTATAAATCCGACAACGTGACCTTCCTCGGCGTTTCCCAGGACAACGCCGCCGCCTCTCGCGATTTCACCAAAGACTTCGGCGTCACGTTTCCGATTCTCCTCGACGATGCTTCCTACACCGTCTCCAACGCCTACGGCCTCTCCATGGTTCCGACCGTTTTCCTCGTGGAACCGGACGGCGCCGTCAAAATCTCTTCCATGGGTTTCGTCAAAGCCGATCTCGAATCCATCGCCGACTTCCTCGCCGATCGCCAGAACATCACACGCACTCCCGTCTTCCTCAAAAACGAATCCGTCCCCGCCAACAAACCCGGCTGAGGTTCCAAAAACTAGCCCCGGTCGGGGCTAATAAATCAAACTCCCAATCGCATCCAGCCAACACACGCAAGAGCCTTTTTTCGTGCACTTTTCTCTACAACCCAACGCCCTGGCGCATCTATTTCTACCCTCGCCGGCACTGCGGAGGCGCACGAAATTCGAGAATTATTTCTATACATAATTCCGCCGAGTGCCCGCGCCACTTTGCTGTCCCACTCTCTAATCTCTCCGCCCGCGCGAGTCGCCGGGCGCTTCAGCAAGGAGCGTTCTAATGCGCTTGCAAAGTCCC
>DASSYL010000202.1:0-5491 GCA_035703315.1 Candidatus Acidiferrum sp.
TGCCCTAGGTCAATTCGAACACGCCGCGGAACTCCACGGCTTCATCGTCGCCGCTTCCAACAATTCGCGAAACGGACCTTGGGCGCCGCAAATCGAAGCCGCCGAAGCCATGGTCAACGACACGCAACAGCGATTCTCGATCGACACTCGGCGCATCTACTTCGCCGGTTTTTCCGGAGGCGCTCGCGTCTCCTCTCAGCTGGCGCTGCTGTGCAAATGCGCCGCCGGTGTCGTGCTCAGCGGAGCAGGTTTTCCTCGCAGCGCACCGCCTTCGACTGACGTGAAATTCGCCGTCTTTTCTGCTGTCGGCAACGCGGACTTCAACTACAGCGAAATAGTCCCCTTGCAGGAGCAGCTTCTAGAGGCCACGCTCCCGCACTGGCTGCGTGTTTTCGACGGCCCGCACGAATGGGCGCCGCCTGAGGTTATGAACGAAGCCCTCGCCTGGCTCCGCCTCCAGGCGATAAAAGCGGGCCTCGCCACGCGCGATGATGAACTCATCGCAGCTCAGCTGAAAGCTGCCCGGGACCGCGCTGCCATGTTCGAGCAGTCCGGCGATCTGCTCTCGGCTTGGCGCGAATATCGTCAAATCGCCGCGACGTTCGATTCTCTGGCCGACATCGGTACGGCCCGCTCGAAGTCAGCCGCGTTAGAAACGGACAAAGACGTCCGCGAAGGGCAAAAACACGAACGCAGCGCCTTCGCCGAACAGGATCGGCTGAGCGACGGCGTGCTGGCCGCAGTTTTGGCGACGTCTTCAAATTCTGCAGTCGCACAATCGCGGCCGGCACAATCAGCGCGCGATCTTCGTCAGCGCTCTCTCAACGAAAAGAAGCCCGATCGGGCGCTGATCTTCAAGCGCGCCTTGGGCGGCGTCTTCATTGGTTCCATCGAATCCGGCAACGCCGCACTCGAGAAAAAGGACTACCCGCTGGCCGCCCAGTACTTCGCTTGCGCCGCAGAAGCCAACCCTGAATCCGAATGGGTGTTCCGCCGACTGGCGGTTGCCCGCGCCCTCTCCGGCGACCGAAGAGGCGCTATTGAAGCACTGCGCGCGGCCCGCACGCTTACCAAGAATTTCGAGTTGTTTTCCGAGTGGTGCAAACAGGAGAATGCCTTCGCGCGGCTTCGAGGAAAGCCGGATTTCGAGGTAATTGCGGAATGACTGCCGACTCGCCTTGACCCTCTTTTCCGCCGTCGATAAGCTACTGTTTTCCTGTCTGGGCTCTGGAGCGCCCTGTTTCATACCATGGAAACCATCCACATCACCCTGCCCGACGGTAGCGTCAAAGATGTTCCCAAAGGAACTACTCCCGGTGACATCGCTCGGGACATTTCGCCTCGACTCGCGGATGCCGCGTTTGTCGCCAAGGCCTATTCGAACAATGGCCCTCTCTCCGGTTTCGGCGAACCCGTTGACGACGGCGGCTACCTGATCGATCTCCGCCGCCCGCTGGAGCAGGACCTCAAACTCAAAATCCTGACCAACAAGGACCCCGACGCGCTTTTCGTCTTCCGCCACTCCGCTGCGCACTTGCTCGCGGCCTCCGTCATGGAGCTCTATCCCGGTGTGAAGCTCGGCATCGGCCCGCCCGTCGACAACGGCTTCTTCTACGAGTTTCTCCGCGAGGAGCCCTTCACTCCCGACGACCTCGCCAAAATCGAAAAGAAAATGCACGAGCTGGCCGCGCAGGACTTGCCCAACGAGCGCAAGTACATGCCCAAACCCGAAGCGCTCGAGTTCTACAAAAAATCCAATCAGATTTTCAAGTGCGAGCTGGTCGAAGAAAAAGTCACCGAGCCGATGGTCTCTTTCTACACCACCGGCAAGTTCATCGATTTCTGCCGCGGCCCGCACATTCCTTCCACCAAACGCATCCAAGCGTTCAAATTGATGAACGTGGCCGGCGCTTACTGGAAAGGCCAGGAAGGCAACGCGCAGCTGCAGCGCATTTACGCGGCCGCCTTTTTCACGCAAAAAGAGCTCGACGAATATCTCCATCGGCTCGAGGAAGCCAAGCGCCGCGACCATCGCAAGCTCGGCCCCGAGCTCGACCTCTTCAGCATCCAGGAAGAAGCCGGCCCCGGCCTGATTTTTTGGCACCCCAAGGGCGGCTTCATCCGCAACATTATTGAAAATTGGCTGCGGGACGAGCTCATCAAGCGCGGCTACGATCTCGTTTACACGCCGCACATCATGCGGCTCGATCTCTGGAAAACTTCCGGCCATGCCGGCTTCTATCGCGACAACATGTTCGGCCCCATCGAAGTCGAAAAAGCCGATTACCAGCTCAAGCCCATGAACTGCCCGGGCCACATCCTCATCTACAAATCAAGGCTTCGCAGCTACCGCGATCTTCCTGTCCGTCTCGCTGAACTTGGCACCGTTTATCGCTATGAGCGCAGCGGCGTGCTGCACGGCCTGCTGCGCGTGCGAGGATTCACGCAGGACGACGCCCACATCTTCTGTATGCCTTCGCAAATCGAATCCGAAGTCGAAGCCTGCATAGACTTCGCCTACGCCGTCATGAAAAATTTCGGCTTCGACAAATTCGAAGTCGAGCTGTCCGTCTGGGATTCTAAACATCCGGAAAATTACGCCGGCAAAGCCGAAGACTGGGAACGCGCCGCGGCGGCCCTAGCCAACACCATGGACCGCCTGAAGATTCCCTACAAAAAAATCGAGGGAGAGGCCGCGTTTTACGGCCCCAAGATCGACGTCAAATTGATTGATGCTATCGGCCGCTCCTGGCAGCTCACTACCGTTCAGTTCGATTTCAATCTGCCCGCGCGTTTCGGCCTCGAATACGTCGGCGACGATGGCGCTCGCCACCAGCCGCTCATGGTTCACCGCGCGCTGCTCGGTTCGGTCGAACGGTTCTTCGGCATCCTGATCGAGCACTATGCCGGCGCTTTTCCGCTGTGGCTCGCTCCGGTGCAAGTGGAAATCTGCCCGGTCAGCGAAAAAGTGATGGACTACGCCAAGCACGTCCTCGAAACTCTGAAAAACCACGGCATCCGCGTCCATCTCGACGACCGCAACGAAAAGCTGCCCGCCAAAATTCGCGACGCGCAGCTGCAGAAAATTCCCTACATGCTGGTCGTCGGCCCCAAGGAAGCCGAAGCCGGCACCGTCAGCCTCCGCCACCGCTCCAAGGGCGACCTCGGCCCCAAACCGCTGGCCGATCTGGTCGCATCCCTCCGCGCCGACTCAGACTCCCGTGCCATAGGGTAGAGTTGTGACGATTCCGGAATTGGAAGCTACGCTAGAAAAACAGGCGGGTTGAGAAGTGGAAGGCTTCACTACTCTCGATGTTGGCCGAGACGTTGACTAGAGTGAGCGGCTCGAAGACACAAGTTCTTCCTTCCAGAGTCGTCTGAGGGCTCGCTGCATCTTTTCTCTTTGGCTTTTCCGGCGTACGCTAGGCCCAGGTCATGCGTCGCCGAATCTTTTTACAACTCTCCGCAGCCGCTGCGGTCGCCGCTCCCGCGATTGTTGCTCAGAAGCCGCAGGGGAAACCCGGCGATGCCCCTCTCGTCGACCAGGTGCCTCCCATGCTCGATCACATCCTTCTCGGCTGCAACGATCTCCAGCGCGGCATTGCGTTCGTAGAACAGCACACCGGCGTCCGCGCCGCCTTCGGCGGGGTCCATCCAGGGCGCGGCACACAAAACGCTCTCCTCTCGCTCGCTGCTTCAACCGCCCAAGGCCCCGGTCGCTACCTCGAAATCATTGCGCCCGATCCACAACAATCGAGCGGCACATCTCCTCTGCTCGACAGGCTCAAACAGTTCACCAAACCGCGCCTAGTCGGCTGGGCGGCCCATCTCCGCAACAACATCGAAGCTTATGCTGCCAAGTTGAAACAGGACGGTATCGAAGCGACGGGCCCGGCGCCTGGCTCCCGCCAACGCCCCGACGGCAAAGAACTCCACTGGCAAACCCTCACCCTCAAAGACGACGCCAACGGCCTCCTCCCCTTTTTCATCCAGTGGGGTTCGGGGTTTGTACTTACAAGTCCCAATCAACAAAAGTCTGCCGACTCCGTCCACCCATCCGTCGACGCGCCCTCCGGCTGCCAACTCCTCCGCTTCGAACTCCTAACACCCGATCCCGCAGCCCTCGCCAAACGCGCCGCCCAACTCGCCCTCGAAGCCCCCGTCTCCAAAGCCGCAACCCCCCAACTTCGCGCTGTTATCCAGGGTCCAAAAGGCACTCTGTCCAGCACCTCGTAACGACCCGTAACTGTTTGTTCCCCCAAGGTACAGACGCCCTAGGCGTCCGCTTCTTATTTGTTGCCAAGTTGAAACGCTTTCGCATTTCCCGCCACTACCTGTCAGCACCAACAACTCAGGGGCAGAGCCTAGTTGGTCCAAACCGAGTTGAAGGCGCCTGGGGGCACCAGCTAGGGGCTGAGCGGTCACCACTCTGGCCCGTGCCCCCTGCTCTCTGTCGCAGTGCCGCGTGTTGTGCGGCACCGTCAAAAGCTGCTGCGGCCCGCACGTGGGCGGTACAAGTAGGATGAAACTAATCGACGTCACCAAGCCACCAGTCAGAGGAATCGCCAACGGACGCTCAATCTCGGTTCCGCAGCGGAACAGCAAAATCATCCTCATTGCCCCGCCCATCTGCGTGCCAGAGCCAGGGCCGTGCGGCCCTCAAAGCTCTCTTGCCGTCCCTGCCGTAGGGCATGCTATACTTTGAAGTCCGTCCTCATGTGGCTTACCGCCATGAGAGGGCGTTCGCGTGATTGGCAGTGCAATTGGGCCCGGAGCCGGGTATCCGTGTCTTTCGGCGCTTTATCAACTTGAGGGGGAGTTATCGCAGATAGGAATTTCCGGCCGCAGAGCGATCGTGTCCGCATCAATGAAAGGATTCGAGCTCGCGAAGTCCGGGTGATTGATGAAGACGGCGGTCAGCTCGGCGTCATGCAGCCATTTGAAGCGCTTCGCGTGGCCCGCGAACGCGGATTGGATTTGGTGGAGATTTCTCCCACGGCCGATCCTCCGGTTTGCAAGATCACCGATTACGGCAAGTTTCTTTACCAGCAGAATAAGCGGGCGCACGAGCAGCGCAAGAGTAGCCGCGGCTCTGCTTTGAAAGAAGTCAAGTTCCGGCCCAACACCGCCGAACACGATTTTCAGGTTCGCAAGAACCAGATCATCCGTTTCCTCGGTGAAGGCCACAAGGTTCGCGCCATGATTTTTCATCGTGGCCGCGAAATGGCGCACCAGGAAGTCGGACGCGCCAAGATGACTCGTCTTCTTGGCGAACTCGGTGATCAGGGACAGATCGAGACGCCGCCGCGCATGGAAGGCAACGTCCTCGTCGCTCTGCTCGCTCCTAAAAAGGGCACCGGTGCTCCGGTGCCGCAAAGGCCGGCGAACTAGCAGCGGTGAAGTGGGGTGACCCTTTCTTCGCCACGAAACCGGAACTACAGTTCCGGTTCGTCTGCAAGTTGCGATTTTAGAAAGCTTGTTGACATTACAC
>DASSYL010000258.1:0-2194 GCA_035703315.1 Candidatus Acidiferrum sp.
GGAAACGTAAGGGTGTTCTTGGCGCCTTCATCAACTTGATCGGTGCCGGACGCAGTTGTGACAGTTACGCGTGTGAAATCCCGGCGCAGGGCCAAACCTTGCCGGAGCGCTACCTCTTCGAAGAGTTAATCTACGTGGTCAAGGGACGCGGCGCGACCAGCGTTTGGACTGAAGCCGGCCGCAAGCAGACATTCGAATGGCAAGAAGGCAGCATGTTCTCGCCGCCGCTCAATACCTGGCGCCAACATTTCAACGTTCAAGGGGATGAGCCGGCCAGATTTGTCGCGCTGACGGACGCGCCGGTGATGATCAACCGCTTTCGTAATCTGGATTTCATTTTCAACAACGCATTCGGTTTTTCCGATCGATTCAGCGGTGAAGAAGGATACTTCAGCGGCAAAGGCAGAGTCGTCGAGGGGCATCGCACCTGGGATTCGAATTTTATCGCGGATGTCCCCGGCTTTAAGCTCATCGATCACAGCGCCCGTGGTCAGGGAGCGAAGGGAATTCTTTTGCACTTCTCCGCGAACACCATCAGCGCCCATATCGAAGAATATCCGGTGGGGACGTATCCGAGGGCGCATTGGCATGGGCCGGGCGCGCACATCGTGATTCTTTCGGGAGAAGGATATTCGTTATTGTGGGAGCCGGGGAAACCCCGCACTCGGATCGACTGGCGGCCGGGCACGATGTTCGTGCCGCCGGCAAAATGGTTTCACCAGCATTTCAATCCGGGAAAGGAACCCGCGCGCTATCTCGCTCTAAAACCCTGGGGATTTACTTATCAGGTAGAAGACTTGGTGAAGACGCTGGAAGTCGAAGCCGCCGGCGGAACACAGATCGATTACAAGGATCAGGATCCGGAGATCCATCAGACCTTTGTCCAAGAGTGCCCCAAACGAGGCGTCGAAGTTCGGTTGAAATTCTAAATCGGCGACAACGATCACGAGGAAAAGGACGATGCATGTCAAAATGACTGGCGAGGAAGCCAAAGCTTTCGTCGACGGAATCTATCGGCAGGTAGCCGAGCGTTGGCGCCAGCGGGTCAACAGCACAGAATTCATGAAAGCTCTGGTTGCAGGGAAACTTTCAAAGGAAACGTTCCGACTGTTTTTTAAGAACTGGGCTGCGTATACGATCGAAATCAACACGCTGGAAGCGGCTTCGTATCATAAACACATTCACTTCTTTCGTAAGCATCGGGACCTGATGGCGGCGATGGCGGAAAAACTGGCGGATGAGTTGGTGCATCCGAAACCTCCGGGTCATATTCACGTGGTTATAGAAACGGCGAAAGCGCTGGGCATCAGCGAGGATGAAGTCTTTGTCTCTCCCATGCTGGCCGAGTTCCGTGCCAAGATCGATTACTTTCGCGCCATTGTGTGGGAAGGCACGGTGGCGGAGTTCTATGCCACCGGCGCTACCGAGGAGCAGTTCGGCCATTGGGCGGGCGAAGTATTCACCGCTTTGACGACTCACTACGGCCTGACCGCGGAGCAGGCGGTGTATTTTTCGCTCCACGAAGAAGCTGATACGCGAGAGCACGAGGACGGCATAATGGGGCATGGGGAGTTCCGGAAAATGGTTTTGCGCCGCTTATTGGAAGAGGGCGCGGAGGTGAGGCCTGGCTATACGCTGGAATATTGCGCTTTGAGCTGCATCGATCTCCACGGCGTGATTCTCGATGCTTGCATGAATGCCGCCGCCAGAGGACAGCAGTGAAGTCGGCGCTGAGAATCTTCGCGGGATTGGTTTTTGCGCTGGCAATTCCTTTCGCGCTTTGCGCGCAGGACGGCGTGGTTGTCAGCTATGACGGTTATGCTGGGTTCCAAGGGCCGTTGTGGGCCGCCAAGGATTTGGATCTGTTCAAGAAGCACGGCCTGAAAACGGAGATGGTGCTGATTACCGGCAGCGCGCGCGGCATGGCCGCGCTGATCTCTGGGAGCAGCGATTTCGCCCAGGGCTCGGCGAGCGCTTCGATTCCCATCCGTCTGCGCGGCGGCGACCTCGTCATTGTCGCTGCGGCGCTTAATAAATTTCCCTTCAGCGTCGTAGCGCAACAAGAAATCCGCAAGCCCTCCGATCTGATCGGCAAAAAAATCGGCATTCTCAATTTCGGCGGTTCCACCGATCTGGCAATCACTCTGGCCCTTAAAGAGTGGAATATCCCGCGGAAATCCGTGACGATCTTCGC
>DASSYL010000266.1:0-4729 GCA_035703315.1 Candidatus Acidiferrum sp.
GTCATTAAACCGGTTGCCAGGGTCAGGGCTTGTCTTGCAAACCCTGAGATAAACAGGTTGCAGGGTTTTATTGCAAACCCCGAGAAACACAAGTCGTACTTGCCAGCCCTGGTCGACTTGGTTCGGCGGTACTATACACGGCAGTGCTAGCAAAGCCAAACAAAATGTGGGGGTTAGGTGAATTGTGGGAGAAAAAGTACCCTCAGCGGTGGACTGTCCTGCCTGCCCGAATTAAGTATTTTATTTTCTGTGTCTTGCAGGAAAACTAGACTAGGTCCACATAAACTTCGTCGCCTTGCACCTCGGCCCGGAAGCATCCGACTCCCGCGGCCGGGTTCATCACCGCCTTGCCCGTCGTGACGTCGAACTGCCAGCCATGCCACGGGCAGGTCACAACGGTTCCCTCCATATGACCCTGCCCAAGGGGGCCGCCGCGGTGCAGACAGGTATTGCTGATGGCGTAGAACTTGCCACTGACATTGGCCAGTGCCACCAGCGTCCCGCCTATCTGTACTTCCTTGATTGTGCCAGCAGGAATTTCAGAAATTCTCGCAGCCCGCTCCAGCGCCATCAGCCCTCCATAGAGCATTCCGATCGTTTGTGACTGGCGCCGGGCAGTATAAACGCTTGCCCCAGTGCCGGTAAAGAAAACCGCGCAACCGCCAATATTTTTTGTTTTGCTTCCGGGACGGCGTCCTGCCAGTGTGGAATCAATCCATTTTCGCAACGTACACGCAGTTTCGCCCCGCTCGTTTCGCTTCGTAGAGCATTTCGTCGGCTTTGCGGACCAGCAAGTCGAAATCCTGGATCTTTCCGCTCTCGCTGCCGGCCACCCCGAAGGTCGCGGAGATTTTGACGCTGTGTCCGGCAAACGGGAACGACAGCGAACCAAACAATTCGCGAAAGCGATTGATGGCGATCTCGATATTCGTAGCGCTGACATGCGAAATCACGATCAGGAATTCGTCGCCGCCGAGGCGCCCACACATATCCGAAATGCGCGTCAGCTTGCGCAAAGTTTCGGCGAAAGTGCGTAACACCGTGTCCCCGGCTTCGTGCCCGAAGGTATCGTTGATTTCCTTGAAACAATCCAGATCGCCAAGCACTACCCAGATAGGAAACCCGTGGCGTTTGGCGCCGCGCAGTTGCCTGTTGGCCCATTCTTCAATCGCGCGGCGATTGGGCAACCCCGTCAGCACATCCGTGCTTGCCACCTCCTCGAGTTCCGCGCTCTTGTCCTCGAGCCTGCGATGCAACTCGATAATGCGGCGGCCCACTCCAATGCGCGCCAGCATCTCGTTCGAATTAAAAGGCTTCACCAAAAATTCATCGGCGCCCGCTTCCATCGCCCGCAAAACCCCGCCCTCTTCCTTGTTGCTGGTCATCACGATGATATAGGTGTAGGACGCGGACTTGTCCTCGCGGATACGCTTGCACAGCTCCAGCCCCGAAAAATCGGGCATTAACCAATCGGTGATCACGATGCTCGGCGATTTTTTCGCAAGGACTTGCATCGCTTCGGCTCCGTTGCTGGCGTAGGAAACCGAATACAAATCCTTGGGCAGGATCTGTTCGAAGATTTTGCGCCACACCGGCGAATCGTCAACAACCAATACTTCCAGTGTGGACGTGGCAGTGGTTTCGAGCGCGTCCATGGCATCTGATGCGGAAAAATTTAGTGCGCAGTTCGGCAACCGGGGGCGGACGGAGGAGCTGCGTTTCTCTACTGTAGCGGAGCAGAGAAGTACGAAGTGCGAAATAAATTTTCTGCTGTCGAATCAGTAATTTATCGACCAGGCAGCGGGTCGAATTCGGACGCCTCGCGTCAGACCCGTGCGCCGCAAGAACCGCAGCACTGCACCACCGGGGCCGCCGGGGTGCCGCAGTGGGAGCAAAAGCGAGCTATCCCTGCCGGGGCATACTGCACATAAACGGGCCGGTCGGACGCACAGGCCCAAAGGAAGGCTACGACCCAGCCAATCAGCGTCCAGCCGAGGAACAAGTTCACCAGGAAGACGCCCATAGCGTCGCGTTTGTCCCTGCCGATGATCGACGGCAGAAAATACAACGCAGTGAGAATCAGGAAGGAAACCATAAGCGCACCTCGTTACCGGGGCCAGTCGTCAACAATACTCGTCGCCCTTCATACTGGATACGCCGGCGGAACCTGAAATGTTCCGGGCTAGGAGTCCGAGGCTAGTAACTCCAGACCCGGCCTTTTCGCGCTCGCGGCGACTATTTCTTATGCGGGAAGTAGTGCCATTCCTGGGCGAAGGATTTGCCGTGGTTCTCGCCTGCGATTCGCGCGGTCAAAGTGCCGTCCGCGTTTTTCCGGTAAATGATTTTTTTCAAGTGATCGGAATGCCCCGGATTGACGAACACTGCTTCGTTGCTGACGGTTGGCGTGAATTTGAAATCCACCGGGGGTTTGCCAAACGGCTGCGGCATATAGAAAATCCCGTCGGCTCGAGCTTCGAGCCGCATAAATTCAAATTCCACCATCTTGTTGTCTTTAATTGCGCGGCTGGTACCGAGCATCGCGCCGCCGGCCGGGCCAGTCCAGCGTTCTTCGACATAGGGCGTCACGTCACGTGTCTCCCAATCCCCAGCCAACCAACTAACCGGTGCGAGAACACCGGCGTCGCCGGCCGCCTCCCCGCTCGCGGATCTACCGGCGGCAAAAATCGCCGCCGCTCCAAGGAGAACGGCTATGGCCGAAGCTGAGAAGGCTGTCGTGCGCGATCCCATGAGAGCCTTACGCGCCAGCTCCTTGGACTTTGACCAAGAGGTCGGCGAATTTTTGTTTGCGTTCGGCCTGGTCCTGGCCGGATTCGGCTTCAGCGAGTTGCGTGATGTTCATGCTGCAGAATTTGGGGCCGCACATGGAGCAGAACTTTGCTTCTTTGTAAAAATCGTCGGGAAGCGATTCGTCGTGCATGGCGCGCGCGGTTTCGGGGTCGAGGGAGAGCTCAAACTGTTTGTTCCAGTCGAACAGGAAGCGCGCATAGCTCAACGCATCGTCGCGGTCGCGTGCGCCGGGGCGGTGGCGAGCGACGTCGGCCGCGTGCGCCGCAATTTTGTAGGCAATGACGCCCTGCTTCACATCTTCCGGATTGGGCAGGCCGAGGTGCTCTTTCGGCGTGACGTAACAAAGCATGGAAGCTCCGTGCCAGCCAATCATGGCTGCGCCGATAGCGCTGGTGATGTGGTCATAGCCGGGAGCGATGTCCGTAACGAGTGGGCCGAGGGTGTAGAACGGCGCTTCGTAGCACCACTCCATTTCCTTGTCGACTTGCTCCTTGATCTTGTCCATCGGCACGTGGCCGGGGCCCTCGATCATGACTTGCACGTCGTGTTCCCAGGCCTTCTTGGTGAGTTCGCCGAGGACTCTAAGTTCGGCGAATTGCGCTTCGTCGCTGGCATCGGCGATGGAGCCGGGCCGCAGGCCGTCGCCGAGCGAAAAACTCACATCGTGTTTCTTGAAAACTTTGCAGATGTCGTCGAAGCGTTCGTAGAGGAAATTTTGCTGTTTGTGGTGCTCCATCCAGTGCGCCATTAAGGAGCCGCCACGGCTGACGATTCCCGTGATGCGTTTGCGTACCAGCGGAACATGCTGGCGCAGCACGCCCGCGTGGATGGTCATGTAGTCCACGCCCTGCTCGGCCTGCTCTTCGATGACTTCCAGCATGAGCTCGAAGGTGAGGTCTTCGGGGCGGCGTACACGAGAAATGGCTTCGTACACGGGAACGGTGCCGACGGGAACAGGCGAGGCGTTGATGACGGCTTTGCGGATGGCGGGGATGTCGCCGCCGGTGGAAAGGTCCATGACGGTGTCGGCGCCGTAGTGGACCGAGTGGTGCAACTTTTTCAGTTCTTCATCAATGTTGGAAGTCGTGGCGGAGTTGCCGATGTTCGCATTGATCTTGCACTTGAAGGCGATGCCGATGCCCATCGGCTCGACATTGCGGTGATGAATGTTGGCGGGAATGATGGCGCGGCCGCGGGCGACTTCGCTGCGGACCAGTTCAGGCTCGATTTTTTCGCGCTTGGCGACATAGGCCATCTCTTCAGTAATGACGCCTTTGCGGGCCAGGTGCATCTGCGACATGTTTCGAGAGCCATTCGCACCGGCCTGTTCGCCTTCGCGTTTTTCAATCCAAGTATCACGCAATGCCATAAGTCCCCCAAAAGTGCGGCGCAATAAAGTTGAAAGGAAAGTATGGCATCGGGAAGAGGGAGGGGCAACCGAAGCGGAGGAGGTCGCAAGTTCTAGTTGGCAAAGCTCCCGGTCGAGAAGGGAGACAACCTAAAGGTGGCCGCTGCGAAGGCGCGAAAGACGTGCGCATGTAAGGGGAGGCGATGCCGACGATGATGTGGGGCGAATCGACTACCTTAGGCGCCTCGTGGATCAACGACTGCCCCGATGATCACGGAAGCTCTAGCTGCCGACGGTTGTCTAGAATGAGTTGGCCTATCGAGACAACGGTCACACTTCTCCGCTGAAGGAAGGGCTGGCGACACACATCGCGTTTGGCATGCTGGCGGCGTTGTGGTTCTTTACCGGCCTGCAGGCCTACCGCAAAGTGAGACAAGGAAAAATTCCAGAACATCGCCAGTGGATGATACGGAACTTCGCGCTGACGCTGGCGGCGGTAACATTGCGAGTTTATATTCCGCTGATGCTGTTCGTGTTGCATTGGTCGTTCCGGCAAACATATATCACCGTGTC
>DASSYL010000287.1:0-5060 GCA_035703315.1 Candidatus Acidiferrum sp.
CTCCACCCTAGATGAATTGCCGAGGAGCCTACCACATGACGCTGACGCTGGGCTCGCAATCCTTCCAGTCGGCCGGTTTGCCGTGGCTGATCGTTCTCGCCATGATGTCCTTGCGCTTTGCTTCTCTCGGTCGGCAGCGCCTCACTTCCAGCTAGCGGGGCTTGCGCTTTTCGTCGTGGTCCAGTTCTCCGGTTGCGGAAGCGGAGGCACCACAGTCACTCCGCCTCCAACTAACTTCCGCACGCCTCCCAGGTTCATACACGATCAGCTTCACGGCTGCGGGGCAAGGTGCGGCCACACAACTCCCTTGCAGCTTACGGTTCAATAAGATACGCACCGGTTTAATCGGGCTTCGCGCCGTCTACGGCTTCACCACGGGCCGCGCCCTCGTTGCCGTTGTGGTAGTGTGTTTCGCGTTTGATCGCTCGCGCTGCGAGCGGCGGAGCTTTTCGCTATGAGCTATATCGACGCCAACCTCATTCCGGGAGAAAAGGTGATCTACCAGACCCGGTTGCATTGGGTTGTCATGCTGGGCCACATTCTTTTCGCCTGCCTGGTCCTCGGCTTGCCCGGCGCGCTTCTTCTTTATTACGCGCATGCCGAGCAAAATCAGACGTCGCCGCAAAACGAGCACCTCTTGCTCGGAGGCGCGGCCGTCTTGCTCGTCTCCGCTATTGTCGTCATCGCCGTAGGAGCGGTGCGCCGCAATTCCACCGAAATGGCGGTCACCACGCGCCGCGTGGTCATCAAGACCGGACTTGCCGCGCGCAAAACCATCGAAATGTTGCTGAGTAAAGTAGAGAGCATCGAGGTCAGCGAAACTACCGCGGGACGCTTACTCGGCTACGGAACCATCGTGGTCATAGGCACCGGCGGCACCTCGGAACCGTTTCATAAAGTCGCTCATCCTCTGGAGTTTCGCAGCCAGGTCCAGCAGCAAATCGAAAAACTTTAACAGCTGGGGTGTTCGGAAGTGCCGATACAAGACTGATCCGAGGTCCGAGATTTTCTTTTGACCTGTTCCAGGTACCACCCTAAGGCCTTTTTCCGCGGTGCTTGAGCGTGCCGGCAATTGATCCAAAAACGCCAGGTAGGCCGCCAGCAGCCGATAGGTCTGGTAATAGTCGTCCAACTTCATTGCTGTCATGTTGTCCTTGCTGCTGTGCAGAATGCGCTCATCCCAGGTTTTTTGGGTCAGCGAATGCACCGTGATGCACGGGATTTTCTTCTCCGCAAACTGTTCCGAATCGGAGCTCCCCACCTGTTCGACGTTCACGTTGCCCGCCGGCAACTCCAGCCGCTTGGCGATATAAGCCAGTGCTCCCGCGAGTTGTTTGTCTGAATGGCTCTCCCACACCTGCGTCGGCCCCAGTCCCAGCGTGTCCATATTCACCATCGCGTCTGTCGTGGCGATCGCTTCTTTGCTCATCTGGTGTACGTAAAATCGCGAACCAACTTCGCCTTCTTCTTCTTCGGCGAAGCCGACGAAAATGTATGTGTGCTCGCGCTCGGCAGTCTTCAAGCTTTGATACAGCGACGGCAGCAGCGACGCGCCGCTCCAGTTGTCCACTACTCCGTCGCCCTCCGATACCCGGTCAAAGTGCGCTCCCACAATAAGCGCGCGCCCGTTCCTGCCCGGCAACAGGCAGATCACATTCGGCTGCTTGCTTCCCTTCACCGTTTGCTCCGACAAGTGCTCCTCGTCGCATCCTGCTTCCTGGAACAATTTCTTCAGCGTAGCCTCGCGTTGTTTGTTATCTCCTCCGTATTCCTGCAGCCGCGCGTTCACCACCTCTTGTTTCACACTGCCATAACGCAAAGTGTCCGGCTCGGGCTCGCGGGTGTTCGCGCCTGGCATTGCCGTCAGCGCCACAACCGCTGCGATACAACAACGCTCTTTCCAGTTCATTTTCATCGCAGCCTTTACGAATCCCATATGTGAGCTCCGTGTTTTTTGCCACGGGCATTCCCTCAGAGAAACTCTTCTTCCATTTTAGGTGTGCGCGAAGCGCTTCGAGAACCTCCTATACCTCTCTATAAATTGTACTGTTGTAAAATTACTATGTGAGGTACTATGGCGTCAGGAGCTTCGGATTGGGGTCGCGATCCTGTCGGCAAACCGCTTCCACCCCAGTCCTTTGGATTCTGCGGTCGCAGGAAAGTGCCGCTCTACCTCCGGCGGCAAGCCTCAAGGGCTTGGGGCACGAGATCCCTAGGACCACCTACGGAAAACCCGGGGGAACGTGAACTCGTCCGCGATCCGAATGAGCGCACTCCCAATTCGTCTTCCCTCTTGTGCCTGAGGCGCTTGAAGCCGAGACACAAGCCAAAGTATCCCTACCGCTCAGCCGTCAGCCGGACCTGCAACCATTGGCCAGACCCTGCCAGATCGTGAAACCAATTCGGCTCTCGTGAATCCAATCAAATTAAGGCATATTCTATGTCTGCACCCGGATTCACAACCCTATCGCCCTTGGAGCATCCGTTCGGCCACATGGATGAGCTTGCCAAAGTCGCCGCTCTGCCGTTGACGGGAGAAGCCGATCCCGTTCCGCAGTCGTTGCTGGTCTCTTTTCCGGAACAAGCAAAAACTCTGGGCCTGCTCTACGACGTTAGCCGCGAGCTCACTTCCATTCTCGACCGGGAAGAACTGCTTCGGCGCATCACCGAACTGGTGAAAAAGCTCGTCAACTACGACGTTTTCACGGTCATGCTGTGGAACGAGAAAACGCAAATGTTGGAAGGCGTTTTCGCCAAGCACTACGAGGATTCCATTCCGTCGCGCTTCCGGGTTTTTTTGAACCAGGGCGTGACCGGCCATGCTGCGGCGACCCGCAAGCCAATTCGCCTGGACGACGTGCGGCTCGACTCCCGCTACATCGACTGCGAAACCTGCGAAAAAGTCCATTCGGAACTCGTAGTGCCGCTGCTTTTGCAGGACCGACTCATCGGCGTGTTGGACTTGGAAAGTTCGCAGCTCGCCGCATTTACTCCGCAGCACGAACGTATGCTCGTCGCACTCGGCCCTTTCATCGCTATTGCACTGGAAAATTCCCGCCTCTATCAGGACGCGCGCGAAAACGAATTGCGACTACGGAACGATCTCGATACCGCCAGGGAAATTCAGCTGCAGCTCTTGCCCCGCGGCGCGCGCGAAGTGCCCGGCTTGGACATTTCCGCGGCCTACGTGCCGGCGCGCGAGCTGGGTGGCGACTTTTACGACTTTCTTCCTTACGGCGAGGGACGTTTGGCCCTGGCGCTCGGCGACGTCTCCGGAAAAGGCACCGCGGCGGCCCTTTACGGTTCTCTGGCGATTGGCATTTTGCGCGAACACGCCGTCGAACATACGGCGGCGCCCGCGGTCATGCTGTCCATGCTGAACCGGCGCTTGCATGCTGCGCGGCTCGAAGCGCGCTTCATCGCCCTGACCTTCGGCGTGTACGATCCGACGGAACGCACCCTAAGCATGGCCAACGCCGGCGGCACTCATCCTTTGTTGCTGCGCGGCGGCGAACTCTCCGAAATTCCCGTGGACGGCATTCCGCTCGGCCTGTTCCCTGAAGCGGAGTATTCCACCTCAACGCTTCATCTCCGCGTCGGCGATGTCATCGTCTTGGCTTCCGACGGCATTCTGGAATCGGAAAATGCCCGACAGGAAGAATTCGGCTTCGATCGTCTACGAGCGCTTCTCATTTCGCTGCCCGCCGACTGTACCGTCGACGATATTGCCGGAGCCATTCTCCGCGCCACCGACGAATTCGCCGGCTTCGGCAACCCCGCGCACGACGACCGCACCCTGCTCGTCGTTCGCGTCACCCCAGATTCCCCGTCCGACCTCCCCAAGTTACCCGTAATTTATTGAGGACGGCGCAGAGTCTCAGTGAGCGCCGACCGAAACGGTGGCTGTGACGGCAACAGCCGTTGCCGCTTGGAGTAAATCGGGGTTCTTCAAAAGCGGCAGCCACTTTTCCCGCAGTGCCGCAAACTCCGGAAAATTTTTCTTGGCCACAGGATCGGACGGAGGCAGACCTAGCCGCTCGAAATTTTTGTACTGGCCCTTCTGCAGAATCCGGAAATCCAGATGAGGTCCGGTTGACAGACCAGTGCTGCCGACAAGGCCGATCGTCTTGCCAATTTCCACGTGCTCGCCGAGCCGGACAAACACCTTCGATAAGTGGAGGTACATCGTTTCGTAGCCGTTGGCGTGTGCAACCTGCACCAGGTTCCCTTCACCGCCCCTGCGCCCGGCAAAGGTCACGCGGCCCGCACCGATGGTCTGCACCGGCGTACCCACGGGCGCGCCGTAGTCCGTACCCAGATGCGCGCGGTATGTTTTCAAGATAGGGTGGAATCGCGCCTTGCTGAAATGAGATGTCACCGTCGCGCCGAATTTCAACGGGGAACGCAGGAAGGCTTTCTCGAGAGACTTGCCCTCTTCAGTGTAGTAGCCGGGTTGGCCGGCCGAATCGTGGTACAACAGCGCCTGATATTTCTTCCCCGCGTTGTTGTACTCGGCGGCGAAGATTTTGCCGTAGCCGGCGGTTTGCCCATTGGTGTAGCGCCTTTTCTCCAGCAGGATGCAGAAGGTGTCGCCGCGGCGCGGATCGGTGTAAAAATCCAGGTCGTAGCCGAAAATTTGCGCCATGCGCATGGCCAGTTCAGCCGATTCGCCGGTTTTTTCCACCGCGTTGAAGAGCGAATCGTCCAGCGTGCCGCGCACAGCCACAATTTCCGGGCGCGACGGAATCTCCGCTACTTTGGCGGAGAAGCCTTGCTCCAGCGGAAGGATTTTGAACGATGCCACCGCTGAAGAGCAGATCGGAGCGTCTCAAAGTACAGGTGGTCGAGTGATACGAGTCACACAATGAGCCAGGTAAATCTCAAGGGAAGCAAGGCAAATCGAACTGAGACAAGTCGAGCCGGGTCGCGTAGGCGCGGCCGAGCGCGGGACCAAAGGTAGGAAGTGTTTAGTTGCCGGAGGTGAGGCCGGCGGCAGTGCGGCGCGCGGTCACGTTGGCGAAGTAGTTTTGTTCGCGGAGGCGGCGATAGATGCGGCCGGC
>DASSYL010000586.1:0-3002 GCA_035703315.1 Candidatus Acidiferrum sp.
TATTCGGCCTTGGTCAATACAATAGTGTGTTGAGCCGGTGAATCCGGCATGAACGTCCCCCCAGAACTTGCAGATGCCGGTGGGCAACCGGCACGAATCTCTCGGCAGAGCCATGATTGCCGAATTGACCCGGAAAAGTCGCCTGCCCAAAGGGTCAGGCGGCGAAAAAACAACATTGGCCGAGATGACAGGCGCAAAAACGACCGTGCTTTCTCATCAGTGAGAAAGGGAAACTCGTTGGGTCAACCGCCAATCGCAAGAAAACAGAAATGGTTACGCGTCGCCGGGCTGAGAGAAACCTTCTTGTAGAACTTTGGTTTGCTGTCCAGATAGGACTCCCATACAGGCCCAAGTTGGCTGCGCCCAAACTGGACGCGAGGTCAGTTGTGGAGAACTGTTTCGTGAAGTTACTTTGCAACTGACAATAGACACGGCGCTAACAGCCAACCGTCCACCTCGACAAAAAATACAGATGGCACGCGATCGATACATTCCCGGCAGACGAACGACCGGCGCACGTTATGCAAATGCAGCCGGGTTCTCCTTGCTGGAACTCATGATGACTATGGCGGTGGGAATCATATTGGCTGCGGTCGCGATTCCCGTCGTGAAATCCAGCGTCCAATACTTTCGCGTGCGATCCGCCGTTTCCAGCAACCGCACGACCTACTGAAGAATTTCCGACCTGGCCATACGAGACGGGCAGCGAGTCCTTGCCTGCCGCCCTTAGTTTTGCTTTGGCGCGCGCAAGCAAATCACAATTGCGCACAACAGCGGAACTTCACGATTCAACTTGAATTCAGGTTTGGCTATGCAGTGATTCGCAACAGGTAGGAAAGAAAAATGCCGGGGCGCTTCGCTGAGGGGCCAAGGCACCCCGGCTTTATCCTGCCCGCCTCCGCAGTGAGCGAGCAAGAAACTCAAAAAATCATTCCAGAGAAACCGTCTACCGTTCTTCGTCGCCGCGCAGAAATTCGTAACGTTCGATCGCGGCTACCACTCCGACCGAGGTCTCGTCGCGGTTTTCGGTGCGTTGCACGCGTCCCAGGCAGCGAACGCGAACCGGCCCCGCAAGCGTAATCTCGTTAGGAAGCGTCAGGAGAATCTCCACGGGCGAGCCTTCCTTGACGTCTTTCCCCAGGTAGAAGTAAACCCCGCGTGAACTCACATCACGGGATTCCGTGCTAGTTTCCCCAACAGCCGCTCCGGTGGTCCAGCGGACGGTAAGCGGCAGCCGCATGGTAAAGCGTTGGGTGCTGCGGCGTTCAGTGGCCGACAAGACGGAACCTCCTCAAATCTGCAGAGAGTGTAGCCGGAGCGTGACCAACCGACAATAGGACAACAGATACAAAATCCTTTCCACAGTTGGCGGTACGAAGGTACTAGTAGAGTTTGCGCAGAATCTCCCTCCCGCTTTAAGCTGCCACCGGCTGGCTCTGCATCGATAGTGCCGCAAATCCATGGAAACAAAGTGCTTTCCGGATTGTTTAGAAGTTGAACCTGCACCGAGGCCCTGTACCTGCGTCCAAGGCACCGCTGGCCGAAAATTGTCCCATTCACCGGTAGTCCTGCTTCACCCCTTCCCCTAACTTCTACCAGTCGCGCCTCAGGGAACACAGTCTCCTGTTTTTCTCGCCCTCGACTGTCTTCACCCGGCCCGCAGGAGAAGATTGTGATCCGCAGAATTCAGATCGCGTGTGCGCTGCTGTTTTTATTCGCCACCGGCTTTCAGGCATCAGCCGCCGTCAGCATTTCCACCACTTCCCTGCCAACCGCCAAAGTCAGCGTTGGCTATCGAACGTCCCTCGCAACTATCGGCGGCACTTCGCCTTACCGTTGGAAGATCGTCTCCGGCACGTTGCCGGCAGGTCTGGTCTTTTCAGAGTCCGCTGGCGTGATTGTCGGCGTACCGGAACAACCGGCGAACGAGATCCTGACGTTCACGGTCACCGATGTGAGCGGGGCAAGTGCGAGCGCGGTATTGACCATGGACGTTCTCGCTGCAAACTGGGGAACCGCATACTACGTGGATAACGTGACGGGGAACGACGGCAACTCCGGCACGTCCGCGGCGACAGCCTGGAAAACCGTGGCCCGTGTCAATCAAGCCAGCTTTGCGCCGGGGGATCGAATCCTTTTCAAGCGCGGCGAAATCTGGCGTGAACAGCTCACCGTCTCCGCAGCGGGCATGCCCGGCAACCCAGTCCTTTTCGACGCTTACGGTAACGGCGGCGCGCCAGTGATCAGCGGCGCCGATCTTTTGCCGGTCACCGCCTGGACCGTCTGCTCCACATGCCAGCAATACATCTGGACTACCACAGTGAAATCGCAACCGAACCTCGTCCTCTTCAACGGCCTAGCCGGCAAGCAGCAAACCTCCATCGCGAATCTGAACAGTGCCACCGAGTGGTACTGGAGCAACGGCATTCTCTACGTGTGGTTCACGGGAAATCCCGGATACTCCTACCGCAGCCCCGGCGTGGAAGTCGGCAGCCGCTCGCTTGGCATCGGCTTCTTCGGCGCTTCCTATGTCACCGTACAGAACCTGGCCATCGCCGGCGCAAACGGAAAGCCCTCGAATGCGGCCGTTTATGCGCAGCAATCCGTCCAGCTAGGCAAAAGCACGCACGATATTAGCTTGCACGACTTGACCGTGACCAACGGCGCAGGCGATGGAGTGCATCTCGAAGACTGCCAAAGCTGTATCGTCGAAGGAGCCAGCGTTTCAGGTATGGCGCGGAACGGGATTGAGCTGATTTCCTCGCATGGCAATTTTCCGGTGACGGCGTCGGCGATTCTGAACAACACGGTGGCCAACAATGGTTACGACGGCATCGGCACTTATGGCTGCGCCGTTGGCGCCACATGCCAAAGCATTTTGCAGCCGGCGGGACTCTTCCTGACCGGCGTAATCGTCGCGAATAACACTGCACACGACAATGGCGCGGGGATCTATTTTCGCTGGACCAACTACTCAACCATTCAAGCCAACACGACGTATC
>DASSYL010000590.1:0-4902 GCA_035703315.1 Candidatus Acidiferrum sp.
CGTGGAGAGGTTTGCCACCGGTTATGAGGAATTTATCCATTTCGTGCGATCTCGATCGTTGACAAAGGCGCGTGCTCCCGTTCGAGGCTCAGGGCAAACAGAAAGCAGCCGGCACCAGACTTCATATTTCGCCTAGCGCTCGGCGGAGATTGCCGCCGGCGTTTGCAAGCAACTTGCGGGCATCGGCAGCGGTGACTCCGCGTTTGAGAATGACCAGGGCGACGCGAATGTCGTGTTTGGCTTGACGCAAAGCGCGTCTGCCGTCGGACACACTTTTTCCGCTGGCTTCGGCGAGGATGCGCAAGGCGCGGTCTTCTAACTTCTTGTTGGTCAGCACGGCGTCGATCATCAGGTTTTCGTAAACGCGGCCGAGGCGAACCATGGTTGCGGTAGACAGCATGTTCAGGACCAATTTTTGCGAAGTCCCGGCCTTGAGGCGCGTGGAGCCGGTGACGACTTCCGGGCCGACTTCGGGAGCGATGACGATGTCAGCGAGGCGAGTGATGGGCATGCGACGGTTGGAAGTGAGCGCGATGATGGTGGCGCTGCGCTTGCGTGCATAAGTGAGGCCGCCGAGAACATAGGGCGTTGTACCGCTGGCGGCGATGCCAATGATGATGTCTTTGGCGGTGAATTTGCGGGCGCGCAGGTCGCGTTCGCCGTTGCGGACCGCGTCTTCAGCGCCTTCCACCGCACTGGTGACGGCTTTACGGCCACCTGCGATAAGCGCTTGAACGAGCTGCGGCGGAGTCCCGAATGTGGGTGCGATTTCCGCGGCATCGAGGACCGCCATGCGGCCGCTAGAGCCGGCGCCGACATAGAAGAGGCGACCGCCGTTTTGCAGGGAGCGGACGATGGCGTCGACAGCTTTGGCGATCGAAGGAAGTTCGCGCTGGACGGCGATGGCGACCTTGCGATCTTCTCGGTTCATGAGCCGGACGATCTGCGCCGCGGACATGCGGTCGAGATTTTTGGAAGCGGGATTGCGATGTTCGGTGCGACGGCGGTCCTCAGGTGGACGCTTTCCATAGTGAATTGGCATCGCTGGAATTATATTGCGCGACAGAACGCGGAACCAAGTTGCCAGACGGCGTGCCGGCAGATTGACGCGAGAGCGTTACTAGTCCAAGAGCAACAGAGTGAAGTCAGCGAGTGCCGCGTGGGCGGAATGGGCTATGCTAGGGCTCAGGGTGATTACATTTGCCTGGGGTTTTGCATCCGGCAAACAAGGGTAGCGGCGAATCTATGGACGTCTTGAGGCAGCTTTTTGCGGAGCGCTTCGGTGTGCCGGCGGAGCGGGTGCAGCCGCTACAGGGCGAACTGGGCGCATCCGGACGAAAAATTGTCCGCTTGTGCGCCGGGAACACCCGCGCGATCGGAATTTTGTACAGCGTGCGAGAAGAGAACAATGCTTTCCTTTCGTTTTCGCGGCATTTCTTGCGGCATGGATTGCCGGTACCGGAAATTTACGGGGAAAACCTGGAAAGCGGAGCGTACCTCGAAGAGGATCTGGGCGACACGACGCTGTTTGAGTTCTTGTCGAAGCACCGCAACGGCGAAAGCGTTGCGCCGGAGGCGATAGAGGCGTATCGCAAGGCGGTAGAAGTTTTACCGCGTTTTCAGGTCGCAGCGGGACGCGACTTGGACTATTCGGTTTGCTATCCGTGTGCGAGTTTTGACCGTCAATCGATCAGCTGGGACATCAACTACTTCAAATATTACTTTTTGCGGTTGGCGGGAATTCCGTTTAACGAACAAGCGCTAGAGAACGATTTCTGGCGGCTGACGGAATTCTTGTTGAGCGCGAACTGCGATTATTTTCTGTACCGGGATTTTCAGTCGCGCAACGTGATGCTGCCGGGAGGGCGACCGTATTTTCTGGACTACCAGGGCGGGCGCAAGGGAGCGCTGCACTACGACATTGCTTCGCTCTTATATGACGCGAAGGCGGACTTGCCACCCGACGTGCGGCAGCAGCTGCTCGATCACTACCTGGACGCATTGCAAGAGCATGAACGGATCAGCAAAGAAGAGTTTCTGCGCCACTACTATGCCTATGTTTATGTACGCATCATGCAGGCAATGGGCGCGTATGGTTTCCGCGGATTCTACGAGCGCAAGGCGCATTTTCTGCAAAGCGTGCCATACGCGCTGAAGAATGTGCGATGGCTGCTGCACAATGTGACGCTGCCGGTGGCGCTGCCGACGCTGATGGATACGTTCCGGAACATGCTGGCGTCAGAAAAACTGAACAGTTTGGCTTCTGAGGCCGATGATCTAGTGGTGCGGGTGTTCAGTTTTTCGTTCCACAAGGGAATGCCCAGGGATGACTCGGGTAACGGCGGTGGATTTATTTTTGACGGGCGAAGCCTGCCGAATCCGGGGCGAGAAGAGCGGTTTAAGCAACTGACTGGCAAAGATGCGCCGGTGGTCGAATACTTGAACCAGCAAGAGAGTGTGCATCAGTATTTGGCCAGTGTTTTTACGCTGGTGGATGCGAGCGTGGAGACTTATCAGGAACGCGGGTTTAAGAATTTAATGGTGTCGTTTGGGTGTACGGGCGGACAGCACCGCTCGGTTTTTTTGGCGGAGCAATTGGCGAAACGGCTGCGCGGGCGGAGGGGCGTCGAAGTGAAGGTGCGGCATTTGGGGTTAGAGGCGGCAGGATTTGAAGCGCCGGTGGCCGAAGCGGTGGTGAAGTGAAGTTTTGCGCGGCGAACTGGCTGCGGTGAAAACCTCGACATGAGAGCGATGATTTTGGCTGCGGGACTGGGCACGCGCTTGCGGCCGCTGACCGATAACAAACCCAAAGCGCTGGTGGCAGTGGGTGGGCGGTCGCTGCTGGAGATTACGTTGGCGCGACTGCGGACACTCGGCATCACGAAAGTGATCGTCAATGTGCACCATTTCGCCGAAATGATGGAAGCGTACCTCAAAGAAAACAATAGTTTTGGGATGCGCGTCGAGGTCTCTCGGGAGGACGTGTTGCTGGATACCGGCGGCGGACTGAAGAAAGCTGCGTGGTTTTTCGTGGAGGATGGCGGCGACGAACCGTTCTTGCTCCACAATGTGGATGTCATCAGTACGATCGATTTAAGGCAGATAGTGGAAGAGCACAAGAGGAACGACGCGTTGGCAACGTTGGCGGTGCAGGAACGAAAGAGTTCGCGGCAGCTGTTGTTTGACGAGCGCGGACAACTATGCGGAAGACGCATAGGCCGCGACCCGGTGGGTGAGATCGTGCGACCCGCGAAGCGGCTACAGCCCCTCGCATTTTCTGGCATTCATGTGATCTCGCCGCGATTGTTGGAGCTGATGACCGAAGACGGAGTGTTTTCGATCATCGAGACGTATCTGAGGCTAGCTGCTGCGGGCGAACGCATTCAAGCGTTTCGGGCAGATCAGTATTATTGGCGCGACTTGGGCAAACCAGAGAGCATCCAGCAAGCCGAGCTGGATTTGGAACAACTGGCCTACTAACGGTTCGCCGCAGGCGCCGCGACCGACGCGAGTCCCAGCGACTGCATGACTGCGTCGTGCAGAGCCGGGCGAACCTTGATGTGTTTCTGGTTTTCGCGCGTGGGATAGACGCGGTTGGTGAGGAAAACCACAAAAAGCTGGCGATCGGGGTCAATCCAGATCGAAGTGCCGGTGAAACCGGTGTGGCCGAAAGAGTGCGGGCCGAAGAAATGGCCGCTGCTGCCGCCTTCGGTGGGAGCGGCCCAGCCGAGCGTGCGGGTGCCGCTAGAGAGTTGTTGCGGCGTGGTGAATTCGGTGATGGTCGCGCGGCGCAGAATGCGCTGGTGGCCGTAGACGCCGCCATTCAGAAGCATCTGGCAGAACGCGGCGAGGTCCGGCGCGGTGCTGAAGACTCCCGCGTGGCCTGAGACTCCGCCGATGGCTGCGGCGTTTTCGTCGTGGACTTCGCCTTGAATCAAGCGGTGGCGATACTGATTGTCGATTTCGGTGGGGGCTATGCTAGGCCAGATTTTTTTCGGCGGGTTGTACATGGAATTAGACATGGCGAGAGGGGAGAAAATGAACTCGCGGGCCAGCGCGTCGAGGGGCTTGCCGCTCAAGCGTTCGATAATTTCCGCCATCAAGATGATGCCAAGGTCGGAATAAACTTCCTTTGTGCCGGGTTCATAATCCAGCGGTTCCGCAAAAATTTTGCCGAGAGTGTCCTGTTTTGATTTTGAGGTGCGCCAGTATTCCTTGAAGGGTGGCAATCCGGAAGTGTGTGTGAGCAAATGACGGATTGTGACGCGGTGACGCCACTCGGGTTGCGGGCCGCTGGCCCATTCGGGAAGGTAGCGTTCGACCTTGGCATCGAGATCGATGGGAACAGGGAAGTCACCTTCAGCGAGTTTAGCGACCAGTGTAGTTGTGGCGACGACTTTGGTGAGCGAAGCGATATCGTACATGGTGCTGATGGCTGCGGTGGGCGACTTGGCGTCGTAAGTGAGCTTGCCGAATGCATGGAGCGAAACTTTTCCGCGATAGCCGACGGCGAGGGTGGCTCCGGGAAAGGCTTTGTCCTTGATGGCAGCTTCCACCACGTCAAAAGCCGGCTGGAGTTGCGCCTCGGTGCGTACGTCCATCGGCTGCAGCTTCATCGAATCGGCAGGAGTTTCCATGCCAAATCCTGCCTTGAGAGGAATGCCGGGGATGGTGACGGGTGAGTGGCCGCGAACTGGAATTTCGCCGAAGAGTGCACGCGCCAAGGAGATTTGGGCGACGTCACTGATGCCGAATGCACTCAGCCAGGTTTCGGCCTGCGGGAAACGTTCGATCAGATAAGGACTGCCGAGCGCGAGGGTGATGACCGGCTTGCCGGATTTGTAGAGCTGATCGGCGAGGGCGGCTTGATCTTCGGGAACGTCGACGTTGCCTTTGCGATCG